>JAFAPG010000312.1 GCA_019247235.1 Acidobacteriota bacterium | reverse complement strand
CACTACTTCTTCAGCCAAGGCGCGATCGGTGCCTTGGCTTTGGCGCTTTTCTTGTACGGTGTGTATTGGCTAGTGACAGCGAGAGGAAATTCATATGCGACGAGATCGCCATCCCGCCGCCAGATTGGACTATTGCTGGCCTTTCCTTTGCTGGTGAATTGTGCCCTTGCGCTGCTCCGGATTTATCCATATGGAGGTACCAGGCACGACTGTTATCTGACCATTTTTGCCATGCCCGGCATTGCCGTGGCGCTCGGACGAGCAACAGCGAGCGGCGGCTGGTTGAAGCCTGCTCTGATTGCTACGGTTCTTATCGTCTGTAATCTGTTTCCCTCGCCCCAAGGGGAGTACATTCGCTTCCGAGATCAGAGCCGACGATTGATGTCGCAGGCGATTCAGAAATTCAGATCGTTGCCTTCTGAGTCCACCATCTGGACCGATGATCAGGGAGCGCTGCTGCTCAGCTACTATCTCTGTCAGGCCAAGGTGGCGCAAATCGAGCAACCGAAGTTCGAGCTTTTTTTTCGCTCTCGCTGTGGCTTCGACTGGGTCATATCGCTCGATCCTAACCTCTGGATGTTTAAAGCGGAGACTTTCCCATCGATGCTCGACGCTGTCGCCCGCACGTACAACCTGTCTCCGGGTGCCGAACTATGGTTCTTTCAAGCCGGATGGTTTATTGACCAGGAGTACGCGCTGCGTGATGAGCTCCGTATACTGGGCTGTTCGCCGTCAGAGGAATTTGGGCGGAATATGATTTTGTGTCGCTTACCCGTCGGTCCGCGCCGTCGCACGGCGACCGTGGTCTCTCCTGCCCGCGGTTAATAATATCTTTCAACTATTGTGTCCTCCTACACTTTGGGCGAAACTGCGTTAACGCCCTCGTACAAACGGGCAGCTCCGGCCCGGAAACCTGAGGAGTTCAACCCACGAAGTCAAAGCCGCCCCGGACCGGGCGGTTTTGTTTTTGGAGTGCTTGGTTCGGCGGCTATCGTCCTACTTACACTGGTTTCACGGGTTGGCTTCTCTACTGGCTTTCGCTCCGCCTGAGTATAATGTTCCAGCTGTTTCGATCACTTCGAGTTTCGATTGTCTTCGAGGTCTTGCATGGAACACCGTTCAGATGCGCTCTCCTCGACGCGGAGAGAGTTTTTGGCGGCCAGCGGGGTATTGGCTGGAGCGGTGGCCGCTCCGCACCACCTCTCAGCTACCATTGCCGATGCCCAGGAACAAGCGACGACCGGAGCTCAGCCGCGACGCAAGATTCCCATCGGAGTTTTTGATCCGGTCTTTCCCGATCTCAGCGTCGACGAGCTTGTCGATAAATACGCCAGCTTGGGCGTGGAGGCGGCGGAGATCGGCACCGGTGGCTACCCGGCGGCGAAGCACTGCCCGGTTATGGAGTTGCTTAACGATCCCCGAAAACTTAGCGAATGGAAGAAGAAGTTCGAGGACCGCAATATCCAGATCGCAACCTTGAGTTGCCATGGAAATCCGGTGCATCCGGACCATGCCATTGCCGAACGTGATGCCGAAACCTTCCGCCGCACGGTTCTTTTGGCGGAAAAGCTGGATGTTAAGGTTATTGTTGGCTTCTCGGGATGCCCAGGGGCAAATCCCACCGATAAAAACCCCAACTGGATCACCTACCGCTGGCCGCCCGAGTACGCGGCAGCGCAAGATTGGCAGTGGAAGGAAAAAGTGATTCCCTACTGGAAGGAGGCGGCCAAATTTGCCCGAGATCATGGCATTCGCCGCATCGCGCTTGAAATGCACCCAAACTTCGTCGTGTATAACCCGCTCACGTTGCTTAAGCTGCGCGATGCCGTAGGCGAAGAGATTGGGGCTAACAACGACTTAAGCCATCTGTTCTGGCAAGGTTGCAATCCGGTCGAAGTCATCCATTTGTTAGGCAAACAGGGTGCCATCTACCACGCGCACATGAAAGACACAGTTCTTTATCCAGACAAGGTGGCAAAGTTCGGAGTCCTGAATTTTGTCTTTGAGAAGCAAGATCTCAAGACGGCATCGGATGCCTTTCGCGCCGTCGGCTACGGTCATAGCGCCAGCGCCTGGAAAGACATTTTGCGCGCATACATGGAGGTCGGCTATGAGGGCATTCTCAGCGTCGAAAATGAAGATCCGATTCTCTCCGGCGAAGTGGGAGTCGAAAGAGCTCTCTATGTCCTTAAAAACGTGCGCCAGGAGCTATTGAGCGAGCAAACGGCTTAGCCAGAGCAAGATTTGCGGGCGGGAGGTGGTAGATGGATCGCAGAGAGTTTTTCGCTGGCATGGCCGGGATCTCGATCGGCCACTTGGCTTTTGCCGCGGCCGAGCATTCGATAACAAGAATTGGCGTCCAACTGTATACGGTGCGCGATCTGCTCAAGCAAGACTTTGAGGGCACACTGGCACAGGTCGCGCACATTGGATTCAAAGAGGTCGAATTCGCCCAGTACTTCGCCGATCTCGGAAACTTGAACCCGCCTCCGAAACGAGTCCGGCAGATTCTCGATTCCGACGGCCTAAGTGCGCCCTCAGGACATGTCCCTTACTCCGCTCTTTCGCCGGAGAACTGGCCGCGGGTCCTCGAGGGGGCTGCCATTCTGGGACAAAAATACATCGTAAATCCCTCGATCGATCGTGATTTAACAAAGCGGGTCGACGGCTGGAAACGTGCCGCTGAGGTTTTCAACCGTGCGGGCACGGAATCATTGCGCGCGGGAATCCAGTTGGCCTATCACAATCACACCGAGGAATTTCAGCCGGTTGAGGGCCAATTGCCCTATGACATTCTGCTCAGCGCGGCAGATGGAAAACTGGTAAAGATGGAAATGGATTTGGGATGGGCGCACGTGGCCGGTGCCAATCCGCTCGACTATTTTGCCAAGTATCCGGGCCGCTTTCCTTTAGTCCACGTAAAAGATTTCGACGGGAATGGAACCATGACTGATGTAGGCAAGGGCGTCATTGACTGGAAAGCAATCTTTTCAAAGGCGGATCTGGCCGGCATTCAACATTATTTCGTTGAACATGACGAACCTAAGTCGCCGATCGAGAGCATTCAAACTAGCTACGCCTATTTGAAACAACTGCGTTTCTAAACGGGGTGTTCATGGCCCAGACGGTTCGTTCTCCCCAGACCTACGACGTATGCATTATTGGTTCAGGCGCCGCCGGCGGCACGGCGGCCAAGATCCTCACCGAAGGCGGGCTCACGGTAGCCATGCTCGAAGCCGGACCACCGTTAAATCCGGCCACGGATTTTAAAGAACACGTCTGGCCCTATCAGCTTCCCCACCGCGGGGCCGGTGTAGGGGGCAAGGCCATGGCTGACTTCAGCGAGTTTCTCGCCCCCAATGGCTCCTGGGAAATCGCGGGCGAGCCTTATACCAATGCTCCGGGATCCCGCTTTCGTTGGTTTCGCTCGCGAATCGTCGGCGGGCGCACTAATCATTGGGGTCGAATTGCCTTGCGCTTTGCCCCGGTGGATTTCCGAGCCCGTTCCAACGATGGCATGGGCGATGATTGGCCGATCAGCTACGAAGACCTGGCGCCCTATTACGACAAGGTCGAGTCCTACATCGGAGTCTTTGGCAGCAAGGAGAATATCCCCAGCGCTCCAGACGGCATTTTTCTGCCCCCGCCTCGACCACGCTGCACCGAGACTATCATCAAAAAAGCTTGCGATCGCCTGCACATTCTGTGCATTCCTTCGCGCCTAGCGGTGCTAACCCAAGCGCACAACGGACGCCCTGCCTGCCATTACTGCGGACAGTGTGGGCGCGGCTGCGTCACCGCTTCGAACTTTAGTTCAAGTCAGGTCATGATCCCTTCGGCGGAGAAGACCGGACGTTTTACCCTGATCACCAACGCCATGGCGCGAGAGATTGTCGTCGACAAGGAGGGAAAAGCGGAATCGGTCTTCTACATCGACAAGCCTACGCGCACAGAGAAGAAGCTCCATGCTAAAGCCTTCGTAGTTGCCGGTAGCGCTTGTGAGTCGACCCGACTGCTGCTCAATTCAAAATCGACGCTCTTTCCTGACGGGCTTTGTAACT
>JAFAPG010000893.1 GCA_019247235.1 Acidobacteriota bacterium | reverse complement strand
CATAATCCGAGTTCCTCAGGTCGCAGTTCACGAAATCTTCTCAAGTATCCAGCAATTAGGGGATGGTCGAGTCCAAACAGCTGAACATTATCCTTTTCCAATGAAAGCTCACGTTCTGTCGTGAAAAGTGTCTCGGTCCCGGTATTTTTGTCGATCCAAGCAAACAGCTTGTCACCTCGGCTGGCAAACGTATCATGTTCGGCACGTGCTGCGTCTGCGACGAACTGAACTAACGCACCCATACCTTCTTCGGGACTTCCCATTGCCCTGTAGTCGTCGAGGCGGAACCCTTCGAGATCTTGAAACAACTCGAATACCACTTTCCGCGCCTCGACCGCGTTGGACATAGCGGTTTCCAGTTCAACCAGGGTGCGTTTCAACAGGGGATCGTTCAAGGCCTCGGAGTATAGGCTTGCATAGTTGAGTTGCATGGAGAGTTGTCCGAGGATTTGGGTGCGGAGGTCCTCGGCAATCTGGCCGCGTTCATCCACCTTTCCGAGCGCCCTGCCAATTTCCCGTAGTTTTTCGTCGAGCAGCAGGAAAATTGAGCCTTCAATCGTGTCGGACAAGACAAGATTGTAGATCTGTGCGGTATTGCGCTGGCCGTAACGATGGATGCGCCCGATACGCTGCTCAAGGTCCATGGGATTCCAAGGCAGGTCAAAATTGAAGAGAACACGGGCGTGTTGGAGATTAATGCCCTCGCGGCCTGCAGCGGTGCAAATCAACACCCTTGGCCCTTCGGGTGTTTTGAACCGTTTCTCCGCCGCCGTTTTCGCACCGTGGTCGCCACCTTTGAGAACCGTAACGCCCTGGCCAGGGTATTGTTTCTCAATCTCTGCGCCGAGCATTTCCACACTACCAAGATAGGTAGCGAACACGACCATTCTCTCTTGTGGATTTTGACGCCAAAGGACACCGAGCGCGCCGATGAGTTTCTCAACCTTCGTCTCACGTTCAGTGGGATAGTTGGCGAGCAACTCCTTAATACGTCGACGCTCTTCAGGTAAGGTGACCAGCACGCTGCTGATAGCGGCGTCTTCGGCTTCCGCCGCACCGGTCTCAGCCGCGAATTCATCTGCGCCTGCGCCCAAGGCCTCCTCTTTCTCACGTTGCGAGCGTAGAATTCTGAAGCGATAGTCCGCGAGGAGCTTGTCCACTTCCGCGCTTTCCAATCGCCCTTCAGAGATGGCATGCAGATCCCGAATTAGAGTGCGCGCCTCGTCAAGAGCAGCATTACGGGCGTCGATGTCGAGTTTCTGATCATGCAGTATTGCCTCTTGAATCGTAAGGGCGATGAGCCGGCGGCGGAGAGTGCGCTGTACTGCGGCGAAGCTAGATGCGGCTATCTTTTGGAAAATTGTCATCACGAACGCCAAGCCCTGGCCGCGCTTGCCCTGGCGTTTCGCCAAAGCGAAACCATCTTGGAGGTAGATTACCAAGCCCTCGTAAAACGTCTTCTCAGCAAGTGACATGGTGAACGCTTCTGTATGCACTTGCCGCCGGGCAAATAATGTCGAACCGTCCGGACGGCAAGCGTCCGCTTTGGTTCGGCGAAAAATGATGGTGTTAAGACGATGCCGGTGCTCTACCATCTCTCTCGGCGAGTTAAATAACGTCGGGTTCAGTAATTGGACCAGCATCCAAAAACGGAAATGATCGCCCTGGTGCGGTGTGGCCGAGAGCAAAATCAAATCTCTTGTGTGCTCCTTAAGCATCTCCGCGAGTTTAAAATTTTGTGTCTTTACGAGCTTGCCGTTCTGCCGGTAGGCGGTCAGATGATGTGCTTCGTCAAATATGATTAAGTCCCATGGCGGGGCTGCCTTTAACCGCGCCATACGTGACCGGATCTTCAACGTGTCAATACTGGCGATTAGCAAATTGTGTTTCTCGAAAGCGTTGGACTTGCGGTCCGTTACGTCACCTTCACTACCAAACACCTCGAAATTCAGGTGAAAGACTTCGTTCAATTCCCGATGCCAGTTGTTGACCAGACCGGCGGGCACGACCATCAATGCGCGCTTGAGTTCACCTCGACTGAGAAGTTCGCGGAGAATAAGTGCCGCCTCGATCGTCTTGCCGAGACCGACTTCGTCAGCAATGAGGAAGCGCCGAGGCGAGGCGGTAGCCACGCGGTGCGTTAGCACTACTTGGTGCGGTAGGAGATCAATCTTCGCCGAAGTGAGAACGCTAACGTTATCCATTAAGGGGAGCTTGTGGGCCTGATAACAAAGCCGCGCGCGCAGCGCGCGATCGCTGCCTCCCTTCGCGTTAACGACAATGACCTCAGAACGGCTTAATGCCGACGTCAGGCCCTGAAGCGGCACCTGTCGTTCGCCGCTAGCAAAGAAGACTTTGATAAATCCTTGGACCGGTGCAGCGATGACAACGCCTTCGCCCAAATCCGGATGACGAACGCGTTCGCCCGGCTTGAAGCTTAGTGCGCTTCCGCGATCAAGGTCATCCGTGGCAGTAGTACCGGTGTGCGGCTCAAAGCTCATGATATTCTTCGTAGAAATAGTCCGATGTTGCGTTTTTTCTTGTCGGAGCCAACATTTATGGTTCTTCGCACGCTGGGTTCAGCCCCATTCCAGATGCATCGGCCAATTGGAATTGAGTGCTGATGGTATTCTCCTGAACAGTACCAGTGATGAGTATTGTCGGCCGCGCGATGCCAAATTCGATTAGCATCGGCAAACCAGAAAATCAGCGCTGCTTCACCACCACCGTCGGCGACGTTTTCTTGAAAATCTCGCACGGCGGGATAGACGATCTGCTCCAGCCATTCAACCGCTTCCTGGGGATTTAACGTGTCCATTGCCGCTTCCAGGCCGGCTACGACGAGTGTCCGATTGTTAATGAGGTGAAGCGCGTCTTCGGGCCATTCGGCTTGGTGCAAACGCAAGAATTCCCGCAAGCTCCGAACCGAATCAGGAGGGCAAATTTCATTCAGCGCTTCGGGGTCCCACAAGAGTGAGATACCGCAGACCATCCAGGTTTTATCGTTGAGGTCAGCCGTCATGGTTTGGGGTGGTTTGCGTCGCTATTCATGCTGAGACTTCCAGGTCAAAAAGCTCCATTTGCTCCTTTGTCTTGCCTTTGTTCTTGGCAAGCCAATCCCGGTAGATTATCTGGGCACGTTGAGCAGCGACCCTCATTTCCTG
>JAFAPG010000272.1 GCA_019247235.1 Acidobacteriota bacterium | reverse complement strand
GTGTCCTACCAACTCAGAAATCGTGCCATCGATCATTATCTCCCTATGGTGACCGAGATCCACCGGTGGAGTGACCGTCGCAAGAAAGTTGAAGTCCCACTTTTTTCCGGCTACGTATTTGTATGCGTGCCGCCCACCAATGAGGAACGCGTGCGAGTTCTTCGCACTGACGGCGTAGTTCGATTTGTCGGTCACTCTGCACAAGGAACGCCCATTCCGCAGGCCGAAATTCAATCGGTCAGATCTCTCATCGAGCAAAAGGTCTCCTGGTCCACACATCCCTTTCTCGAAGTCGGTCAGCGAATTCGTGTACGCGGCGGAGCTCTCGATGGAGTTGAAGGCATCTTTCAATCGCAACATGGTGAAGGAGTGCTGGTCGTATCGGTGAACGCCATTCAGAGATCGCTGTCGGTCAGCATCCAGGGATACCAAGTCGAAGTTGTCTGATCCGTTCTCCCACTCAGCAACTGATACGCTCGCTTGCTTATCGAAACCGCCGCAAACATGAACACACGCAACGATATCGAAGAAATTAGCGCCGGCCATTTTTTCGTGGCGCAAAGCCCGGTGATGCGAAAAATCCGCGCGCAGGCAGAGCTGCTTGCCCGGATGAACGTTCCGGTTCTTATTCTGGGCGAGAGTGGAAGCGGTAAAGAAATTCTCGCCAGGCTCATTCACAAGCTCTCGGACCGTGCAGAATCTAAATTCGTGAAAGTGAACTGCGCAACCTTGTCACGTGATCTCCTAGAGAGCGAATTGTTCGGATGTGAGCCGGGTGCTTTCGCGGGTGCTGGCGTAAATCGACCGGGTAAATTCGAGCTCTGCGATAAAGGCACCCTGCTGTTGGATGAAATCGTTGATTTGCCCGCTTCCTTGCAGGCCAAATTGCTGCACGTTCTCGAGGACAAGGAGCTCTTCAGGGTGGGCGGGGACGCAAGCGTTCCTGTGGATGTCCGCATCGTGGCCGCCACAAATATGACAGTCGCGCAGGCGTTGTTGGATAGAGGGTTGCGCGAGGATGTGTATTACCGCCTAAGTGCCTTCTGCCTGCATCTGCCACCCTTGCGTGAGCGAAAATCAGAGATCCCGGTTTTAGTGGCGCACTTTATGGCCCAACTGGCGAGACATTACGGTCTCAATCCCCGGCCTTTGCCCCCGGCGCTGCTAAACACCTGGCAGGACTACTGCTGGCCGGGCAATTTACGGGAGCTCGAAAACGCGGTCAAGCGTTATCTGGTCATGGGAGAGGATTCTGTTGGCATCGCGGAGTATGCAAGCACGACCACGCCGAACACCGAACCGGTGAGCTGGTCCGACATGATTCCAGAAAGCCCGACTTCGGTGGACGGTGAACCAGCCGATCCAGCTAGTCTCAAAAGCCTAGTGCGTAGCCTGAAGGGTGAGGCGGAGCGAAGTGCGATTGCAAACACTTTAGAAAAAACCAATTGGAATCGCAAAGCTGCGGCGCAGCTGCTGGGTATCAGCTATCGTGGACTGCTCTACAAAATCCGCGACTATCAATTGGCTCCCCCCACGGACTATGTGCCCTTTGCGCATCGGAGACAAGCTAGCAAATCGGAGACGACGTGAAGAGCGTGGACGAAACCCGGTTGGTTGTGCGTTGGAATCTTCTGGCCTTGGTTGCCGGTACTTTTGGGCGTTTATGCGCGCGACAAGGGCAACAGGGGAGGCTCCCTGTGACCGCCTATGATGAAGGTGCAAGTTCAAGATGTCCATCCGGATCTCGGAAGGGACGTACCAATTTCATTACAGATGGTTGTACTCCGGTGTCTTTTGCCTCTCCGAAAGACTCGCTAATCTCGGAGACATGGAGTCGCCCCGACGCTACGATACGCCCCGTAGGGAGACGCGCTACGCTCTTCAACTGCCTGTCACCGTCTCGGTGGAGAGCGAGCAGCCGAGGCAGATCAAAGCCCAGTCTGACAACATCAGTTTGAGCGGTATTTTGTTCTCTGCCGACTCTCCCATTCCTCTGGGAGTGCAAGTGAATGTAGAAGTTTCAATATCCGCAGTTACCGGCCAGGGCGATGCATCGTTAGCCAGCGTGGGAAAGATCATTCGGGTGACACAGCCGAAAGCAGGGGAATACAAAATGGCTGTGGGATGTGAGCGGCCCTTCCAATTTGTCGGTCAGGAAACATGGAAACCCTCCTGATCGCGCGAAGCTGGACACTCGCTAGCGTTTCATCCCCGTGGCTCACGTTAGGTATGGCTTTGGAGAATTAGAGAAACTGTTCTCTGCTAACCTCCGACTTACACCGTAATCTATTGACTCTAAGCCAGTGGACAAATGTTTCAGCGAGAACATCTTCCACTTGCACGAAACTTCAACTACACGTAAACTCCCGAAATCTCGGGCAGTGACTCCAACGAGAGTCCCATCTCCCTGTGCCCGGTAATGAAAGTCCCCCCAGGTTAGCGGCGTTCGCGGGTTGCATTTGCATATTGGAGTAATGTGCGATCCGAAACGAAGCAGCTCAAGCTTCGGCCGGACTCGATTCCTGTGACCCAAAGGGCGGAGCTGTAGTTACTGCTTGATTGGACTCGACTAATTATGAGCCGCGATTTGTATCGCCGTGCTGGGCGTTCCCCGAGTGGTATCTCCGCGCAAGGAACTTGTGCGCCGCCCGTTTGTATTCGTGGCGCCGAAAGTGACTGAGATGACAGAAGACTTCGAGGAAACAACTTCAGCGAGTTTCGATCTCCCGTACTATTGGGGGATGATCGGCCGACGCTACTTGCAGTTTGTGGTTGCCTTTTTTGCCGGGTGGCTCGCCGTCTGGGGTAGTAGCTGGTTGCTGCCACCTCATTACAAATCCGGTACCTTGATACTGGTCGAACAGCCAACCATGCCGAAGGACTACGTAACGCCCAACATCAGCGACGACTTACAGGCACGGTTGCAGAGTATTACACAGCAGATACTTAGCCGTACTCGACTTCTTCATATTATCGATGAGCTCAGCCTCTATTCTGGAGTGCACGGGCCAATAACAGCGGACGATAAGGTTGAACGAATGCGCAAGGATATCGCCATCGAGCTGGTGCGCGATGTTCAGAATAAGATAACTGCCTTTAACATCTTTTATTCCGCTCGCGACCCTCACGTTGCTCAACGTGTCACCCGTGAACTGACAAACCTTTTTATCAATGAGAACTTAGAAGCCCGGCAACAACAGTCGGAAGACACCACCAAATTTCTTGAAGGTCAGTTGGCTAACGCCCGCCAAAATCTGGCGGAACAGGAAATGGCAATCCGTCAGTTTCGTATGCAGCACGTTGGGGAACTACCCACACAATTGACTACGAACCTGCAGATTCTGGGGGGGCTGCAGTCTCAATTACAAATTGAAGAGGACGCTCTCAACAGCGCCAAACAGCAGCACGTCTATTTAGAAACTCTACAGAATCAGTATCGTACCCTTTTGAGTGCCCACGGCGGTCAAACAGGTACACAAATGGGTTTGCCTGCAGTCGAACAGGAACTGGATCGCTTGAAATCGGAACTGGCCGATATCAGTGCTCGCTATACCCAGGACCATCCCGATGTTCGCAAGTTGAAGGATCAAATTGCCAACACTGAAAAGATCAGGGAACAGATTGTTGCCGACATCAAAACGCAAAGCAAATCTCAAGCCCATGGCAGCTTAGACAAACTTCAAGAAGATGTTGATCTGAATCAATCCTCTCCTATGGCCCAGATTCAGAGCCAGCTGCAGGCCAATCACATTGAAATTAAGAATCGTGAAGAAGCAGTAGAGGGCTTGCGCAAAAAAGTGAACGATTATCAGGCTCGCTTGAATCAGGAGCCCATTCGAGAACAGCAGCTTGCAGACCTTACTCGAGGCTACGATCAGTCGAAAGCAACCTACGATGAACTTCTCAAAAAGAAGAACGAGTCGGCTATGGCCACCAGTATGGAGTTACTGCAGCAGGGAGAAAGGTTTCGCATCCTCGATCCTCCAAGTCTACCGGTAAAGCCAGACTTTCCTAATCGCCTGATGTTTTGTGGTCTGGGCCTAGGCGCGGGATTGCTCGTGGGGATTGCGGTGATCGCTCTTTTAGAGGCCCTGGATGACCGTCTCTACAGCGAACGGGAGTTGAAGGAACTGCTCCCCGCCTCACTGATCTTTGAAATACCCATGATCAGCAGTACCTATGATGCCCAGGTTGCTCGGCGGAGAATGTTCATGCAGTGGGTGGCGACCGCGATCGTTGTCGCCACGATTATGATCGGATCGGCTGTCAGCTATCTGCGTGGTTGAGTCGCACACAATGTATAAAAGCTACTATAACTTACGCCGTAACCCCTTCGAGATTACACCGGATCCGGAGTTTCTTTTCGCGACCAAGGGTCACAATGAGGCGTTGGCTGCCCTTTATTACGGCATACGATGGCGCAAGGGGTTTGTCGTCCTAACCGGGCAAGTTGGCACCGGCAAAACGCTGCTCTTGCGTTGTTTGCTGCAACTGCTCAAACAAAGCAAGGATGTTGCGTACGCCTATCTATTCAATAGCCGCCTCTGCCCGACCGAATTTCTGCAGTACATCGTTAGGGACCTTGGGATGTCCTCGACGGCGAAAACTAAGGGCGAGCTCTTATTCGACCTTTGCCACTTCGTGGTCAATCGCAACGAAAAGAATCTGACTACACTCCTTATCGTCGATGAAGCGCACCATCTTTCGACGGAGGTGCTCGAAGAAATTCGCTTGCTGACCAATTTGGAAACTGCGCAACACAAAATGTTGCAGATTGTTCTGATCGGACAACCCGAGCTGGACGGCAAATTGGATTCCGCGGGGATGGTTCAGCTCAAGCAGCGAGTTGCTGTTCGTTGCCACTTGAAGCCCCTTGATTGCGAGGAAACCAAGGGGTACATCGAGCGCCGCATGCAGCTGGTAACGGCCAGCTCCGATGCCGCGGCGCTTTTTCCCATGGCGACCGTGGGTGCGATCCATCACTATTCTGGAGGCATTCCTCGCCTGATTAACACCATTTGCGAGAATGCTCTCATCGCCGCGTATGTCAAACAGCTGCCCGCGGTGACCCCAAATATCATCGATGCTGTTGCCAAGGATCTCCGTTTGGAGGTCTGCTTGGAGGACTCGCTTCCGGTAGCAATGCCTGAGGAAATGGATGTTCAACAAGCTGCCCGAATTCTGCTTGATTTGTATGCCGCTTTACACAAAACACCGACAAGGGAAACTCAGCTGCACGCCCCGGTCAGTGTCAGGATGTCACAAGCATGAGCCACATTTTAGATGCGTTAACAAAGTCAGCGATAGAAGGATCCGGTATCGAGATCCAGTCGTCGTTGCTGGCCACCGCTTTGCTGGAGGCGGTCGAACGCCAACGAGCTGCGAACCACAGCAGCAGTTCTGAGTCACAACTACCAAGGAGTTTGGTTGCCGACCACCGGCCCTCACGAAGATCGGCACAGCCGTCAAGCGAGGAGCTTGCCATGGCCATGCGTGCCGAGCAGAGTGAGGGCCGTGTCCAGTTCCCATCGGTGCCGGTCCTGATCGCGCCTGAGAGCCGCTTAGTGGCGGTGACCGATGGCGAGAGCCTTGCAGCAGAAAAGTTTCGCTTCCTGGCGGTGCGTCTGCGCCAACTCCAACAGCACCGCGCGCTAAAAAAGGTGCTGATCACCAGCACCATCCCGCAAGAAGGCAAGAGTATGGCCGCCGCCAACCTTGCTTCGACATTGGCCCGCAAAACTTCGCAAAGAGTCTTGCTCCTCGAGGGAGATTTGCGTCGTCCCACCTTGACACAGATGTTTGGCTTGGGCAAGATCCCTGGACTGAATGAGTGGCTGCAACGGGAGCGCGCTTCGCTGGGCAGTATCTATTATTTAGAAGACGTGGGATTGTGGTTTTTGCCCGCAGGTAGCCCATTGCGCGATCCCCTCGAACTCATGCAGTCGGGGCGG
>JAFAPG010000271.1 GCA_019247235.1 Acidobacteriota bacterium | reverse complement strand
TCATGGCTGTGGCAGCTGCGCATGTCACAGGAGCCATCGATAGTAAGATTGAGGGGCGGCTGACGCGGGTCTCGCTCATTGGACCAAACATGGTGGCGGACATGATCGCGGCGGCGTCCGTGCTGGCGCAAGTCGACCCGATCGCTTACGGTGTGTTGAAGCGCAAAGGTGAAAAGTTCGAACTTGCGACGCTGCCTACGGAGCAGTGGATAACGCACTTCGGTGACATGAACTGGCCATACGCCATGGGAATTGCCCATCCTGTGACGCACGACTTGCTGCTCAAAATGGCAGTGAACGATTACGGAATCCCGGAAAGCGACTTGAAGCAATTCCCTTACGTCCGACCGTTTAACCAGCTCAAGAACTATGTCTGGGCGCAGCTCGGCGAAATCCCACTTTATGAGGTGCTGATACGAGAGGGAGAGGAGAACGCGCGGGCGCTGGTAAAGCGCCTCGTGCTCGCCTGATGAGGTCTTGCAAACGAGCTGGCGTTGCCTGCGTTGGGGAGTTGGCCACCTTCCGGCGACCCATAACGGGCGCTTGGCGCATCTAATACCAATGCCGGATCATAGTGCATTTCTGATATATGGGAACAAAGTCATAGATTTGACCATCTTCGGGTTACGTTCGACATAGAGCGCGGCTTGCACGAGCTTGCCGCATACCTCATCCATCGATTTGGCGGCGTAGTTTTTGAAGACCTTTTCGCGAATATCATCCCAGATATGCTCCTGGGGATTTAGCTCGGGTGAGTAAGCTGGGAGGAACTCCAGGATGACATTGCGGGGAATAACAAGGTCACCGCTTCCATGATTTCCGGCACCATCCACAACAAGTAGAATCTGAGACCTAGCAAACTTCTTTGCCACCGTATTCAGGAATATCTGAAAGCACTCCGTGTCAGATGCGGGCAGGATCAGAAATGCACACGTCCCGTCGCTGGGGCATACGGCCCCGTACAGATAGATATATTCGCGGATAAGCTGGGAAGCTACTTCGGGTCTTACCCCAGTTGGAGCCCAACAGGCCTGCGGCCGGTTCATCCGACCAAAACGGGCCTCGTCGGCGAACAGAACCCGCAACGGGCGCTTGTTGGCTGCAGCCACTCGGCGGGCCTGCCTCACTGCATGCCGAAGCCCCTTTTTTTATAGGCTTCTTGCGCTTCAATATTCCGTTCCGGATGAAAAGGCCGAGGCATCAACTTACGCCACTTGTGGCGAGCCAGCAGATCATAAATTGTACTGTTACTTGTCGGATGCCCAATCTGCCTTTCGTAAGCTGCCTTCAATTCCTGGACGTTGAGCAGCTGGCCGGCGCCAGCGGCTTTAGCAAAGGTGCCGAGAAACGCCTTCTCCTCTTCCAAGGTCATATTTTCCCGCTTGCGCCCACCAGTCGGCTTCGGCCTCAACGCACTGACCCCGCCGTTGTCATACGCCATGTGCGCCCGGTTAACCGTGCTCAATGACGTTCCCATCAACTCGGCAATCTTCGGCTGCGTCCTTCCATCTTCGCGCAGCAAAACCATCTGTATCCGCTGACGTAGCTTGGGATCTTTTTCCCGCTTCAGCGCTTTCTGCAATCGCTGGACTTGATCCTTGCTGCACTTAACCATCTGAGCCCCCGTCCGAATCAGATGGCCCTGAGGGAATCATCGATAGAATCCGGCGTCTAGGCACCTTCCGAGGGAAATGACACCTATTCACCGATCCGATTCAATTGGGTATGGAAATGGTATAAGTTCGCTTTTTTAAGCTTCGTGCCGAGGAAACGCCACGCGGAGTAAAACAAACCAGGCAGGTGGGGGAGGGGCGAGGCAGCAACGAACAAAGCAGGATTGGCGCGCGGCGCTGGAACCGCGGCGCAACTTGGACGTCGGCAATTTCAACTCTCCTCGAGAGAGAAAACAGCCACGGCACCAGGCGATGTTCTTGGCCGGCGCCAATTTTCGCGGCGTCTAGCGCAGCCACAGCTGTGTTCCCGTGTGTTTTGGGGCCCGAGCACAGCCGCCCGCTGCTCCCAACTCCTGTTTGAGCGGCTCCGTTACAGGCTGGTGAAGTCGATCGGT
>JAFAPG010000892.1 GCA_019247235.1 Acidobacteriota bacterium | reverse complement strand
ACAAAACAGATCTCCTGCGAATCGGGCTTTTCCGCCAATGCCAGGCCATAGCTGTGCGCCCGGGCACGGACTTCGCCCTTCGTCATGCCGCCCAGCGGAAATAGAGTACGGCTGAGCTGCTCTTGGGTCAGCCCAAACAGAAAATACGTCTGGTCCTTTGAACGATCGAGAGGGCGCTTGAGCAACCAGCGCCCCTGAGTGTTATCAAACTCCACTTGTGCATAATGCCCAGTGGCCACCCGTTCGGCGCCAATCTGGCGCGCGACCCGGAGCAATTCGTCGAATTTTAAGTGATTATTGCAAAGACTGCACGGTACCGGAGTGCGGCCGGACAGATATTGTTCGACAAAGGGCCGCACCACATCATGCTCGAAACGGGCCTCGTGATTCACCACATAATAGGGAATGCCGATCGTCATGGCCACAGCGCGAGCATCGTAAACATCGTTCAGTGAACAACAGCGCCCATGAACCACCTCCGGCATGCCTGGCCGTCCGGTCAAGCGCCGCTGGTTCCAGAGCTGCATGGTCAGTCCAATGACTTCGTAACCGGCAGCACGCAGCATCGCTGCAGCGGTCGACGAGTCCACCCCGCCCGACATGGCAACGGCGATCGTTTCCGATTTTTCGTTTCCCAATTGGGCATCTCCAATGGAAACCGTGGAACCGTTTTTCAATTTATCCATGCGGCAATCGAAAATGCATCCTGCCCTTCGTGAGAATAAGTAAGCAGAGCCCCATCCGGCAATGAGGGTGGTTAGGAAGGCACCGCGTTATCGTTATTGTACACAGGCGAAAGCTCCCGCAATTTCTCGACCAGTAGGGGAACCAATTCGATGGCGAATTCAACATCAGCAACGGTGTTCTGCTTGCCCAAACTGAATCGCAAACTGGCACGCGCTCGTTCGGCTTCGAGACCTAAGGCGGTCAAGACATGCGACGGCTCAACCGCGCCCGAGGAACAAGCGGCGCCCGTCGACACCGAAAGTCCCTTCAGATCGAGAGCAATGACCAGGGCTTCACCTTCGATATAGTCGAAATAAACATTGCTGGTATTGGGAATCCTTGGCACGCCTGAGCCATTGACGCCGGCTGACTCGATTCGCTCGAGGATTGCCGTCTCTAAACGATCGCGTAGAACGGCCAGGCCACGGTCGTCGCCGCTAGTAAAACCTGTCCGCGCCAGTTCTGCTGCCTTTCCTAGGCCCACGATGCCGGGCACATTTTCCGTGCCAGCCCGGCGCGAACGTTCATGACTGCCTCCGAATAAAATCGGGCGCAGGCTGGTGCCCTTGCGCACATACAATGCACCTATGCCTTGGGGAGCATGCATCTTGTGTCCTGAAATGGAGAGCAAATCGCAGCCAATATTCTCCACGTCAATGGGAACTTTTCCCGCCGCTTGCACCGCGTCGGTGTGGAAGTAAACATCGGCTTCGCGACACACCCTTCCGATCTGGTCAATGGATTGGATCACACCCGTCTCATTATTGGCGGTCATGATAGTGACCAGCTTCGTGTTCTGACGCAGCGCTCGGCGGATATCGTCGGGATCGACTAGCCCGGAGCGGTCGACGGGCAAGTAGGTTAGTTCGATTCCCTGCTCTTCCAATCGCTTACACGAATTGAGCACGGCGTGATGCTCGATTCTCGATGTCACAACGTGATCCCCAGAATCGACTAAACCGAAAATCGCGAGATTATCCGCCTCCGTACCTCCCGCAGTAAAAACCACTTCCGCGGGACGGCAGCCGAGCAGCTGGGCAACCGACTCACGTGATCGCTCGACGGCCGCCCGCGTGTTTTGCCCATGGTGGTGGATCGAGGAGGCATTTCCAAAGTCCTCTAAGAAATAAGGACGCATGGCCTCAAACACTTCGGGCAACACCGGCGTGGTCGCGTTATTATCGAGATAAACTCGTCGCACCAGGTTATTTTACGCTGCCCGGAGGCCGGCGGCGATCCAAGCCCGCAAAAATCAATGCCCCGCCGCCTCGAAGCGACTCAAATAGAAGCGGAAAAAGGCCTCAGAATCAGAATGCAGGCAAACCTGAGCATTTGCCGCGCCGCCGCCGCGGCGGGTCATGCCCTCCGAATCAACATCAATGTGCATGGGCGCAACCGGGCATAGTGAGGGGTCGTCGATGAACGCGATCGTCATGGCATCGTATAAGGTTGGCGTCTGCTGGCCCCACTGGTGGTAAAGGATGGTAAGCGCGTCAACTAAGGGCGTGCCCTGGCGAAACAAAAAGGCTCGCTTCACTTCGTCCAGCTTGAGTTGCGTCGAGTCCAGAGGCATTTGATAAATCGGCACGCCGGAGGCGAATAACTTTTTCGCCGACGAGATATCGTTTTTTATGTTCCATTCCGGCTCCGCCGGGGCGGGTGGGGAGTAGGGATCGCCGTAGCCGCGCTCGATCGCGCCTCCCATCATCACCACACGCCTCAACTTGCGGAAGGTGTCGGCATCCCGCTCGATGATTGCACCCACATTGACGAGGGGTCCGATCGTGACCAGGGTGATTTCTCCCGAATGCCTTTGAATTTGGTGGAGAATGAAGTCGACCGCGGCAGGATGGGAGGCGCGGTGGAACTGGCCGCCCTCGGCATAGGGCCGCTGCCCAAAACTGGTTTTTGCATCTGTGTGCAGGCCAACCGCCACCGGGATGTCGCTGCGTCCCCCTTCTCCCAGCATGCGATCGACGAG
>JAFAPG010000256.1 GCA_019247235.1 Acidobacteriota bacterium | reverse complement strand
ATCGGTCTGATCGGATGGCTCATCGTTCCGCCGACGCTTCGGTCACAGGAGGCAAAAGATGTTAGCAGTCAATCCGTATATCGCATTCAAAGGGAATTGCCGACAGGCGATCGAATTCTACAAGCATGCTCTCGATGCCGCAGTGCTGTTCATTCAGACGGTAGGTGAGTCTCCCATGGCCGACATGGGGCCTGTGGAAAACATAATGCACTGCAGCATCAGAGTGGGGGATTCGACCATCATGATGTGCGATGATCCGAGACCTGATGCTGCCGTCGGCGGTGGCAACATCAGCTTGGCAATTGGTCTGAACGATCCGGCGCGAGCTAAGCGGGTCTTTGAAAACCTTGCCCAGAACGGTTCGGTGATTATGCCTCTCGAAAAAACCTACTGGGCGGAAGCATTCGGCATGGTGACTGACAAGTTTGGCATTCAGTGGATGGTCAACTGCGGTGCGCCAAAGTGACCCAGGCACATTGAAGAGCGAAGCCTAGCAAATCATGCCCCGCGAGTAAGGGCAACCCGACCTAGCTTGGCTTTCTAAGCTCAAGTGTCAAGTCTTTACCCTTAAACTTCGCCGAGGGGACGCTCGAACAATGACCGTTGAATTGTCAAGAGCAGCGATCGCGCGTTACCCGGGGAGAGACAGGGCTGGAGAGGGAGACTACACTGGGGTCGGTTTCCCAATTCTGCACTCCTAATTCTGCGCTCCTAGCTTGCAGTACTCCTCGCTCGACTAAGATTGCGTCACCCCATCTGGAGGCCGGAATTTCGAAACCCACGCTTATGAGCGATTGCTACGAATCCTAAAGTACGAGATCAAGAATTCAAGAAGCATCTCCTTTTCCACCGCTATCTTTTTCTATTGGTTGCGAGTCATTGATGCGGGGAGGCCGGGAGGCATACACCCACAACGGCAATTTACGCCCTGAACTGTTGATTTTAAGACAGCTTATACCGATAACTGATGTATATCGCTTTAAACTATTTGTATAAAAAAGTTATTGTGTTTATTTCGTACAACTTTTCCGAAAAGTAGGCCTCATAAGCGAGGCCGGGAGCATGAATCAGGGCGCCGAGTGTTTTCCTGTCGGATTCGACTATCCAAGGCAATAAAGTATGGGGTTTTGTGGCTTTGGCGAATTTCGTAAGTGCCGCGAACTGGCAAATGAAGAATGCCCCGCCAAACCACAAAGACCATCAGCTATCTTTCCAGCCATGTTCAACGATGATGGTCGAGCAGAACGAAAACCATCACTGCCCAAAGAATTTTCTGGCAGACGGCGAGAGCTCTGGTGGTTAGTTTGTAAGCTTAGTGTCGCGGTATCGAACGTGGGGATGTTTGTCCGCGATATCGTATCGATCTGTCTACAATGAGGAAGTGCCCCACGGTCACTTCCTTTTGCCCCCCCTTCGCGCCTTCGCCCATCTCTTCCGCTGGGCCTCGCGGATCCGCTCCAGACCTTCTGGTGAAATCTGACGACGGGGGTGTCTCGTCTTAGGAACAGCTCGAGCGCCAGTTCGCTCCCGCTGCCGACGGGCCCGTTGGGAAGCCCTCATCCTAGCCAGGGCGGCGGCACTGAATCTGCGACCTCCCCTTTTGGGTCGGGTTGCTGAGGTGTTGTCGGCCATTGATTCGAGAGCCTGAAGTGCTTCGTCCAGGCGGTCTCGCTCTTCCCGTAGTTGTCGTATAACACTATCAAGATTCGCCATAGGCGCGGATTGTAACACGTCGGACTCAATAGCAGGCCAATAGAGGCACCACGAGGTGCAAGGCGCAGATAGCGATGCGGAGCCTGACCGTGCTCGGGCGATCCTCAGCCCATGGCCAGGCCTGGCCGAGCAGAAGGGAACCCATACAAGGCGCATGCCTGACTGGGCGTTGCCTCGGTCGTATTCGAGAAACACGCGATTTCTTGATCACCCTAGAGCGTAGCGCGTTGCTTCGCCTTTGTTCCAAATACCCGGGCACAATTTCTCCGGGGACGAGATTACGTGAGCTTTGAATGGTCAACAAAGTCA
>JAFAPG010000081.1 GCA_019247235.1 Acidobacteriota bacterium | reverse complement strand
GATCGGGAAGCTCGGAAAGCAAACTGGCGCACCCCGCTATCGAGGTGAGCGGGTTTCGTATCTCATGGGCGATTGCGGCCGATAGACGCCCGACCGCCGCCAAGCGGTCCTGCATTCGCACTTCGCGTTCCAGGCGGCGAATTTGGGTTAGATCGTCCAGGGAACAGACATTTCCCACCATTCCTCGTTCATGGACAGTTAGTTCGGAAATCACCAGGCGAAAGGTCTTGCGATACTGATTGGGTGCAATGAAGCGCAACTCCCCGTGACAGGGTCCAGAGCCCGCCTGCGGCAAGGGATCCTGAAACAACGAAGCAAGTGGCTGCCCCAAAAGTTGATGTTCGGTGCGTTCGAGCAACTTTTCCGCCGAGGCATTCACCAACGTGATGCGACCCTCGAGGTCGGTGGTAATCAAACCGTTGCTGGTCGAACGAATGATGTTTTCATGAAGCGCCTGCAGGCTCTCGAGGGCTCCCCGAGTGTGCTTCAAACGGCGGTCGACTTGGCGAAGCTTGGTGGATAGCAGGGTTCCTAAATAAGCCACGCCCACGTAGCCAAATAAGTTGACAAATATGATTGCCTGCAGGGTACGCATCTGCGGGTGGGTTGCAGAGTAAGAGGGGACGATGTGGAAATAACATAACTCCAGGACAGTGCCATAGAGCACAAAGCCGAGTCCAGCAATCACGTAAGCCCAACGCCGGGAGAGCAGAATGGTGGCAACAATGATGACCAGGGGGTAGAGGAAATTTAACGAGCTATCCACCCCTCCGGTGACATAAACCAGCAGGGTTACAAGCCCCAGATCGACCGAAACCTGCAACACCGCTTGCACTCGGGTTTCTTCCCAGAAGTGAAGTAGGGTGAGAAAGAATACCGAGATCGTATATGCCAGCAGGATGCTGTCAATAAACAGACGAATGGGAAAGGCAACCGGGGTAAGCTGAGCCACCACCAGTTCCACACACAGCAACAGGGTCAGGATGAAAATGCGCACTTTGGCCAACCACAC
The DNA here is from genome assembly GCA_019247235.1 of Acidobacteriota bacterium. GTDB lineage: Bacteria > Acidobacteriota > Terriglobia > Terriglobales > Acidobacteriaceae > Gp1-AA145. The sequence goes on along the minus strand of JAFAPG010000081.1, from coordinate 2,947 downwards.
GAGCCAAAGGCGCTCTTCAACAACGGATTGCATTCCTGACCCCATTCTGAATCGGATACATTGATTCCTGTTTAGAAAGAACGAGCACACGCTCGCCATCGTGCGCGCGCAGCCGCCGGGGCTATCCCGAGAGCTTTGAGATCATCGCGAACAGTGGCATGTAAAGCGAAATCACGATTCCACCGATGGTCGCACCGAGCATGCCGATGATGATGGGCTCAAGCAGAGTCAGCATATCCTTGGTGGCGGCGTCGACTTCGTCTTCATAGAAATCGGCGATTTTTTGCAACATGGAATCCATCGCGCCGGTGGCTTCGCCAACTCCGATCATTTGCGTCACCATATTGGGAAATACGCCACAATCGCGCAGAGGATCGACGATCGTGCTGCCCTCTTCTACTGCCTTTCGCACCTTGCCCAGTGCTTCCTCAAGCACAGCATTTCCAGAAGTACGGGCGGTAATAGTTAACCCTTCAAGAATGGGAACACCGGAGGTGATCAGCGTGCCCAAAGTTCGGGTAAAACGCGCGACAGCAATTTTTCGCAGAAGCATTCCAATGACCGGCATCCGTAAGAGGCCGTAGTCCATCCAGTACTTGCCGCGCCGATTTTTGCGGATTTGCCGCACACCAAAAATAAGCACACCAGCCCCGACCAGGAAAAACCACCAGAACTGACCGACAAATGCGCTCAATCCCAAGACGATACGAGTAGGTAGGGGAAGACTTACTCCTAACCCGGCAAATAGATTGGCAAAGATCGGCACCACCCACTTCAGCAATGCGGCGATCACCAGGCCAGCCATGCCCACCACCGCGACGGGGTAGATCAAGGCGGATTTCACCGCCGATCGGAGTTTCACCGCTTTTTCCACATAGGTGGCCAGGCGTTGCAGAATAATGTCCAGGATACCGCCGGTTTCACCTGCCTCGATCATGTTGGTGGCAAGCTCGTCAAAGATCTTCGGGTGTTGGCGCATGGCGTTGGCCAAAGTCGCGCCCCCCTCGACGGTGGTGCGTATTCCGGTCAGTGCCTTTTGGAAAGCGCCGTTCTCTTGGTTAGCTGCCAGAATTTCCAGACACTGGACCAGGGGTAGGCCGGCATCGATCATGACCGAAAATTGACGGAAAAAAATGGCGATGTCCTTGGTCTTCACCTTGGAACTGCCAAATGTCGGAAGCGCAAATTCCTTGCCCTTCTCCCGGATGGTGGGAGCGCTAATCTGCTCGCGGCGGAGTTGCATGGCAAGCGTCTGCTTATTGGCCGCAACTCTTTCCCCCGTGACCTTTGCGCCGCTAGAGCTTTTTCCCGAAAATGTGAAAACTGGCATGGTCCCTTCTCCTATCTACGTTTCCTACGTGCTCGTTTGGCAATCAATGCTTGCCGCCCGCTGTACCCCGGGCACTTGCCGAGAGCGCGCCTTGACGATGTAAGACGGTGCCGCGATTGATCATCTCTTGCAGCTCGTCAGGCGTGCTCGAACGGGCCAAGGCCGCCTCGAGCGTAATCTGTTTCTGCAAATACAAGGTCGCAAGCGACTGGTTAAAGGTCTGCATGCCAAACTTTTCCTGGCCCGCCTGCATGGCAGAATAGATCTGGTGAATTTTGTCCTCGCGAATCAGGTTTCGCACCGCCGCGTTGGGTATGAGGATTTCCATTGCCATAGCCCGGCCTCTCCCATCAGCTTTCGGCAACAAGGTTTGGCACATGATGCCCTCAAGGACCAGCGACAGCTGAGCCCTAATTTGCGGCTGCTGGTGCGCGGGAAACACATCGATGATTCGATTGATGGTGGAAGAGGCGGAGTTGGTATGCAAGGTACCAAAGGTGAGGTGTCCGGTTTCGGCAATTCGCAGTGCCGACTCGATGGTCTCCAGATCACGCATTTCACCGATCAGTACTACATCGGGATCGGCGCGCAGCGCCGCCCTTAAGGCATCAGCAAAACTTTTGGTATCGGCATGGAGTTCCCTCTGGTTAACCACACAATTCTTGTTCATGTGGACAAACTCAATGGGATCTTCAATGGTGAGAATGTGATCATGGCGCTCCGAGTTGATCTTGTCGATCATCGAGGCCAAGGTCGTCGATTTGCCCGATCCCGTGGGCCCGGTCACCAGAACCAGTCCGCGAGGTTTTTCGCACAGTTTCGCTACCACCGGAGGTAGGCCCAATTGATTAAAAGACTTGATCTCAAAGGGAATGACACGAAAGACGGCTGAAGTTGCTCCCCGCTGATTGAAGACGTTGGCGCGGAAGCGAGCCAGGCCTTTTAGACCGAAAGAAAAATCAAGTTCCAGGTGTTCTTCGAAACGATGCTTCTGAGAATCGGTCATTACGCTATAGGCCAGCTGCTTGGTTTCAGCCGGGGTCAGTTGCGGCAGGTCCAAGGGCACCAGGTGACCGTGCACCCGTATTTGTGGCGGCGAATTGGTAGTAATATGCAAGTCGCTGCCGTTCATTTCCAACATCCGTTTCAACAAATCGCTTAATGCGAGCGCCATGTTTGGGTCCTTTGAAAAACTTTTTCCCGAGCTAAAGGGAACTTAACTAATCGTCTCCCGCGCCACTTCCTCGAGAGTGGTGACGCCAGCAGCCACCTTGATCAAACCGCTGCGCCGTAAGGTAATCATGCCGCGCTCAATCGCCTTTTTCTTCAGCTCGAGCGCGGAAGCGCCCACCAGAACCAGCTCCTTGATCTCGTCGTCCACTTCCATCACTTCGTAAAGGCCAGCGCGGCCTTTGTAGCCGGTGTTGTTGCAGGTGCCGCAACCTTTTCCCTTCTGAATCTTGACGCTCTTGGCCTCTTCCGGAGTGAAACCCTCTTCGATCAAGGTTTGCACCGGTACCTCCACTGGCTCAACGCATTCCTTGCATATGCGGCGCACCAGTCTCTGTGCACAAATCAAGTGCACAGAGGTCGCTACCAGGAAAGGTTCAATGCCCA
>JAFAPG010000076.1 GCA_019247235.1 Acidobacteriota bacterium | reverse complement strand
CCGCCCCGATGCCATCCTACACGCTCAGTTCTTCGCTGAAGATGGAGTAGTCTTTTACCGCGACGCCTATCAGTCAGGACTGCACTCTTTATTCCTCACCTACGGCGGCTATTTTCACACGCTCCTTAGGCTCACGGCATTGTTCGCGCAGCTATTTCCATTTGCCTGGGCACCCCTGACTATGAACCTGATTGGCATTACCATGCAGGTGCTGCCAGTCAATGTTTTCGTTTCTTCCCGTTTCTCCCATATCCCCTTGCGCTTGCGTTTGTTGGCCAGCTTTATCTATTTGGCTCTTCCCAACAGTTTTGAGATTGACGCAAACGCCACGAACCTGCAATGGCATCAGGCACTGCTAGGTTGCGTTTTGTTGCTCGGTCAGCCCGCATTGACACGAGCATGGAAATGCTTTGATGGAGCCGCCCTACTGCTGGCCTCGCTGAGTAGCCCGATGGGTATTTTGCTAGCAGCTGTTGCTGGGGCAATGTGGTGGAAACGCCGACAGGGTTGGTGGCGGGTCTCGCTCGGCGTGCTAAGTTCGGGCGCCCCCATCCAACTGGTCTCCATCGTGCGTCATTGGAACGCGCGTCAAGTGCCGCATCGAGACCTGTGGGGGCACCTCATTTTCAATGGCGGCCCCAGGGGCGCAAGTTTGCACTACTTTGCCGCGATTTTGGGACGGCAGGTTTTTTTCTCATCAATCTTCGGCCTGAACGCACAAAAATGGCTCCTCGTTCATTATCTATTCTTTGTTGACCTGGTACTTTGTGCCGGCGGTCTGTTCTTCTTGCTCTACGCGCTCCGTAATGGCCCGGCGGAGCTCAAATTCTTCATTGCGTTTGCTGGCGCGGTCTTCGCACTGGGTGTTATGAATCCGCTCGCCGGTACTCCTGATCACCCGCAGTGGTACTGGCTTTGTTATCCCGGATGCGGGAACCGGTATTACTTTTTTCCTATGCTTGCATTCCTGGCATCGCTACTATGGCTGGCCAACTCCAAGCTCTCGGCCTGCGTCCTCCGTTATTCGGCGACCGGATTACTTTTGCTGTTGCCTGCCGGCATTGCTCTTGATTGGCAATACCCAGCCTTTTACAACCTGCGATTTCAGCAGTTTGCCGCCGGATTTGAGCATGCACCCGCAGGCACGACATTCCGACTGCCGGTCAATCCTGGTTGGCTCATGGAGTTGAAGAAACATTGAGCCCGCGCGCGAACGACTTTAATGACAGGAACTCAAGAATTTGCACACCTTAGCCGAACGATTCCTTGAGCAGCCTTGGGTCTATCGGGCGTGGCAGGCGCCATTTGCCGACCAGAAATTCGCGCCCATCCTCGCCCACAATGACTTGGCACGCGTCGAAAGCGTGCTCGATATCGGCTGCGGGCCGGGCACAAACGCGAAGTACTTTATCAATTCGGAGTATCTGGGTATCGATGTCAACCCAAGCTATATCGAGCATGCTCGCCGACGACATGGGCGAGAGTTTATCGCTGCTGACGTGCGAACCTATCGCCCAAACTCTGATCGGCGTTTCGACTTCATACTCATTAACAGCTTTCTCCATCATCTGAACTGCGATGCCGTGAAGAGGATTCTTACGCGGGTCAGCACCTTACTTGCCGACGGCGGCAGTTTGCACATTCTGGAACTGGTAATGCCTGGGAATCGATCCGTGGCGCGGTTGCTGGCCCGTATCGATCGAGGAAACTTCGTCCGCAGCCAGGAGGAGTGGCGCATTCTTTTCACCAGCCACTTCGAGCCAGTGTGGTTTCAACCCTATCGCTTGACTACGGCGGGGCTGACACTTTGGAACATGGTTTACTTCAGGGGGAGAGCACGAAGATGAAAACCGTCCCCCGCGTTGCCATCGCAATCGGTGTTTACAATGAGGAAGCCGTCCTTCCTGAATTGATGCGAAGGACATGCGCAACGCTCAACCAGATTCCGGGAGGTCCGCACGAACTGATCGTGGTTGATGACGGCAGTTGCGATCACACCTGGGAAATCTTGGAAAGAGAAGCCCAGCGATCGCCGTGTCTAACGGCGGTCCGGCTATCCCGGAACTTCGGACATCAAGTTGCACTCAGCGCGGCCCTGGATCACGTAACCGGCGATGTCGCCGTTCTTATGGATGGTGATCTCCAGGATCCTCCGGAAGCCGTTCCCACGCTGCTCGAGTATTACCAGCAAGGCTTCGACGTGGTTTATGCTCAGCGCGTGAACCGTAAGGAAGAGTGGTGGCTAAAGGGATGTTACTGGCTGTTTTACCGTGTACTCGCTGTTCTCTCCTCGACACGCCTGCCGCTCGATGCTGGCGATTTCGGCTTGCTGTCAAAGAGAGTCGTCGATGAAATCCGGAACATGCCTGAACACCATCGTTATCTTCGAGGACTTCGCACCTGGGTCGGTTTCCGCCAGATTGGGGTCCCCATCGAGCGCTCAGCGCGCCATGCTGGGCGCCCAAAGTATAGCGCTCTCGGACTTCTGAAATTAGCCTCCGACGGGATCTTCGCTTTCTCGATTGTCCCTCTACGAGCTGCAGCGATCGTCGGTGCACTCACCATTTTGCTTTCTTTTACCTTTTCTCTCTATTCCGTCTATGCCAAATTCTGGCATGGCACGCCTCAAGGATTTACCGCGTTGATCCTCGCCATCACCTTTTTGTCCGGCGTAAACCTTTGTTTTCTGGGCATTATTGGCGAATATGTGGGGCGAATTTATGAAGAAGCAAAAGGGCGGCCGCATTACTTGATTCAGAAACTGCTCTCAAACAGTCCTGCACTCGGCGCCCAACCTGACAAGCCGCAAACCGTTCGGGAACGCACGAAAGCGCAGTCGGCAGGGTATTAACAAACCTCCATGGATCGGGATTACGCCCAAGGGTACCGTGACCTATTTGAAACACATTGGTGGTGGCGCGCCCGGACGCAGTACGTGGTTGAAATTCTCGACCGTTATCGGCCGACGGCAGGTTGGCCTACAATCCTCGACATTGGATGCGGGGATGGTCTGTTTTTTGATCACCTCAGGCAATTTGGTGAAGTTGAGGGCGTAGAACCTTGCGCTGAACTGGTTAGCCCAGACAACCCAGACCGAGATCGCATTCATATTTGCCCATTCGATGAGCACTTCAAACCTGCCAAGCAGTATTCCCTAATTCTCATGTTAGACGTGCTCGAACACCTCTCCGACCCGGTTGCCGCGTTGGCACGTGTGATGGACTTATTGCTTCCTGACGGCATCTTCCTCGCTACTGTGCCCGCATTCCCACTACTGTGGACGAATCACGACGTTTTAAATCACCACTTCACGCGCTACACGGCCCACAGCTTTGAAAGAATTGCCGCTCATGTCGGGCTAAGAATTCGCGAGCAGGGGTATCTTTTCCATTGGACCTTTCCCCTGAAGCTCGGCGTGAGTGTGATAGAGCGCGCGTTTCGGCTGAGACCGGCGCCGCCGACTGTGGCTGCCAGCTGGATCAATGAATTTCTGTATCGAATAACGCGGCTCGAGCAGATTGCGCTCGGACGGTTGCCCATTCCATTTGGCAGCTCACTCAAGGTGGTCGGCCAGAGAAGCCGCTGAGACCCTCGCTTCGCCACTCTGCCTAGCGGGTCGTATTTGCAATTGCGTTCTGGACCGCAGCTGATGGCCGGCTGCTCAGTTCCTTGCCTTTTCGAGCTTCTCACCTCCCCGGTAGCCAGGCAATCCGGACGGTGCTATGATGGCGAATAAAAGGCGAATACACAATGATGAACCGCCCTTTGCTGTTTGATTCTACCGAGCGGCTGGTCGGTATCGCCCGCCTTGCCGCCGAAGGTGAAAGCGTTCGTCACGGGCATGAAGTCGAATACTTCACCTTAGGGGTGCGCTCGATGCTGAACCGCTGTACCGGCACGCGCATGCCGTTCACCTGGACCATTAATCCGTATCGCGGCTGCGAGTTCGCCTGCAAGTACTGCTATGCCCGCTACACCCATGAATTTATGGAGCTCCGCGAGGGGAGCGACTTCGAACAGAAGATTTACGTGAAGCAACATGCCGCCGAGCTTCTGCGCCAGGAATTAGAAAAGGTCAAGCCTGGTGAAGACATCGCCATCGGAACGGCTACCGATCCCTATCAGCCCATCGAGCGCAACCTTGAGGTAACGCGCTCGATATTACAAGAACTCACTCGCCATTCCGGTTTGGTTTTGGGCATTGTCACCAAATCCGCCGTGGTAGTACGGGACATCGACCTTCTGCTTGAAATTTCTCGGCGTAACCGGATTTCTGTCAGCTTTACCGTGACCACCGTCGATCCAGATCTAGCAAGAATTCTCGAGCCTCGCGCTCCGCGTCCCGATCTGCGGCTGGGCGCGCTAGGGAAGCTACGCCAGGCTGGAGTCAGTGCTGGTGTAATCTGCGCGCCCATCCTGCCAAAAATAACCGATTCCGCGGCTCAACTGGAAGCGGTCGTACGCGCTTCAGCGCAAGCGCAGGCTTCGTATATATATGCCAATCCCCTATTTTTGAAGCCCTGTTCGGCGGCTGTATTCATACCATTTTTGAAACAGCATTTCCCCCAATTAGTCGCAGAGTATGAACAGCGATTCAGAGATCGAGCTTTCTTGCCAAGAACCTACAGTCAACGCATTTCGCTGATGATGGCTCGCTTGCGAGCGAAGTATGCTATCGAAAAAGACTCGCGTTGGAAGGAAGACACGCCGGCGTTCACAACCCAGGAGCAGCTCTCTTTATTTAGTGGACACGCGATCGCGCGCGCGCGAATCCGAAAAACCGCGTAAACTCTGCTTATTGGCCTTTTAGCTTGAGCTTCGACTTGTTGTCTTCGAGGAATTCTCGCAATTTGTCAGCCGAATCAAGTAGACGGATCCACTGCTCATAATAGAGCGTCACCGGAAAGCGCCCCAATCCATAGACGCTCACCCCACCCTTTTCCCCAACCCGGAATTCCAGGCTGGCAGCGCGGCGCGTGCCTTGCTGTTTTTCAAGCTCTGCCAGGCGTGCTTTCAGTTCATCATAAGTTGGTTCTGCCATTTTGCTCCTCAGGTCAAATCAGCATAATACTAAAACCACCGAAGTCCAGCAGCTGACTTTGCAGTTTTTGGCGCGGAGAAAGAACTTCGGTGGCTGCGGCTTGCGCGTCTCGCGGGAAACAGTAATGGGCAGATGCCATGAGCGTTAAAGCTCCCGAGTAACAGTGTGCAGAAGGCGACATTGACAGATTTACCCTCCGGCTACTAGTTTGGCTAGATGAATCCCTATGCTTCCTTTCTCGGCGACCAAGATCCTGTTGAAGTGCTCTCCAGGACGCCGCAACGGCTGGAGGCGATTGTCGCATCGCTTGGGGAGTCTCGCCTCAACCAGCAGCCCCAGCCCGACCATTGGAGCGGTCGCGAAATTTTGATCCATTTAGCCGATACCGAGTTGGCGTTTGCTTTCCGCTACCGCCAGGCGCTTGGGGAAGACAATCACGTTATTCAACCATTCGATCAGGACGGATGGGCGCGTTCCTATGCGGTTTACAGCGCGCAGCAAGCGCTCAGAACGTACACGGTGTTGCGTGATTGGAATTTGGCTCTGCTTCGCTCGCTTACAGGCGAACAGATGTCCCGCTCGCTTAGCCACCCGGAGCGGGGCCACATGGCATTTCGCACGCTGGTTGATACTGCAGCTGGCCACGACATCAATCACCTTCGACAGCTCGAAGCCATGGCGAATCGCCCGCCAGCTTAAGTTCGTGCCGCGGTCTTGCGGCTTCGGCGGAGACGTTATAATCGAGCCTTTCTCGAGAACCGGAGGCTTTTTGGCTTACAAGGATCTTCGCCAATGGATAAACGCCCTCGAGAGCGCGGGCGAACTCAAAAGGATTAAAACCGAAGTTGATCCGGTGCTGGAAATTGCCGAAATAACGGATCGAGTATCGAAGAGTCGCGACAAGAGTGGGATGCTGGGCGGTCCGGCTCTGCTGTTTGAGAACTCCAAAGGGGGGCGCATCCCCGTGCTGATCAATCAGTTCGGCTCCGAACGACGAATGCGCATGGCTCTTGAAGTCGATTCCCTTGACGAGATTTCCAGTCGCATCCGCCAATTTATGGATGTGAAATCGCCACAAGGTCTTCTCGACAAAGTTCGCATGCTGCCTATGTTGGCAGAGCTCAGTAAGTTCTTTCCTAAGACTGTTTCTACCGGTCCCTGCAAGGAAAGTATCCAAAAGGGTGGCCTTGACCTGAACCAATTGCCGATTCTGAAATGCTGGCCGCGAGATGCCGGCAAATTTATCACTCTTCCGTGTGTCATTACTCGCGATCCCAAGACCGGGAAGCGCAATGTGGGCATGTATCGTATGCAAGTGTTTGATGGCCTGACTGCGGGTATGCATTGGCAGCGTCAAAAGGTTGGAGCCGAACACTATCGAGAGATGCTGCGGCGCGGCGCCGAGCGCGAATGTCCTCAAGCGGCTGTCGACATCATGGCTCGTACCTCAGGGGGATCCCAGATTCCCGATGAAGGGCTTCCCTCGGGCAAGATGGAGGTGGCAGTCGCTCTAGGCACTGATCCGGCGGTAACATTTTCTGCCATCGTCCCCGCCCCCCCCGATGTCGAAGAGTATTTGGTAGCGGGTTTTCTGCGACAGCAGCCCGTGGAGCTGGTGAAATGCGAAACCGTGGATCTGGAGGTTCCGGCCGCCTCAGAGATCATTCTTGAAGGCTACGTTAACCTCGACGAACTCCGCACTGAAGGTCCGTTTGGCGACCATACCGGCTTTTACTCACTCGCCGATCTTTACCCGGTATTCCATCTCACCTGCATAAGCTGCCGCAAGGATCCGATTTATGCCACGACTATCGTAGGAAAGCCGCCGCAGGAAGATGCGTACATGGGAAAAGCCGTCGAACGCATCTTTCTGCCTCTAATGCGGCTCACGATTCCCGAGGTTCTAGATATCAATCTGCCCGTTGAGGGAGTGTTTCACAACTTAATGATCGTTTCCATCCGCAAGTCTTACCCCGGTCAAGCCCGCAAAGTGATGAACGCCATCTGGTCTCTTGGACAAGCAATGTTCACCAAATGCATCGTCGTGGTCGACGAGGACGTCAATGTTCAGGATCTAGCTGAAGTTACCTTGAAGGCGCTTAACAACATCGATCCGGAGCGCGACATTCAATTCACCCTCGGTCCAGTGGATTCGCTTGACCATGCCTCGCGCCTGCCGAACTTTGGCTCAAAAATGGGAATTGATGCTACCCGAAAGTGGACCAGCGAGGGTTTCAATCGACCCTGGCCGGGAGAAATTCTGATGGATGACGAAACCAAGCGGCGCGTTGATAGCAAATGGAAGACATTGGTGAAGGAGCTGGGAATGGCTTGATGGATCTAGTTTGTCTAGGCGGATTCTGAGCTCTTCGGTTCTCGAGTGACCGACAACCGATGATCAGGGGCAACAGCGTTGTGGTTTGTTTGGCAGTAGATCCCGCCGACTCTCTTGTCAATGCTCTTTACTGCTCAACTGGGCTTGCGCCGGCTTAAAGAGATATTGAATAACCGGCTTTGCATCGATTTAGAGCCGTCTGCTAAGTTAAAAGCAAGAATTTCTGGCCTGTATTCGACAGACTTGGATTCTAGCAAAATAGCCGACTCAAATGAGTCGCGGTGCAGAAAA
>JAFAPG010000052.1 GCA_019247235.1 Acidobacteriota bacterium | reverse complement strand
GGGAGACTCTATTGATTATGCCTGAATCATTACTGTGTTGTATGCATACTGTCAACACCAAAAATGTATACATCGCTGACTCACTTCGCTCGAGTTAGCCGCCGAAAGCGAGTCTATTGTATGCAAGCGGCTCGGCACTGTAGGCTTTTGCGACGCACGACTCGGGGCAGGGTTCACAGCCGCCGTTCCACACAGGCTCAAGACGGCCGCGCAAAAGCTCCGCGGTCAGTCTTGATCAAGGCACCCGTAGGCAAGTCAGCTCCGGATCTGAGCCGCTCAGTAACACCTGCTCTGGACCACTGGCTCGCAGCAAACGCGAACCGCGATACGCCCTGGAGGTGTGCCGGGCGCTTATGTCAAGAACGAATTCGCATCAGAATTTCGCCATACTCGACCGCCGAGCCGTTCTCAATCAGTATCTCTACTACCTCTCCTTTAACCCCCGCGCGCACGGAGTTCATGAGCTTCATCACTTCAATGATCCCGATCACTGTTTCCGGCTCCAGCTTAGATCCAACTTCGACGAATGGCGCCGCACCGGGTTTCGGCGCACGATGAAAAATGCCTAGCAGAGGCGAGGGAATCTCTAGCAGCCCTGCCTCTGACGGCGGCTTTGGCTTTGCCCTTTCCCGTACTAACGCGCTTGTGCGACCCGGTTCTGCTTCGGCCTGAGCCTCTTCCCGGTGGCAGGCTACCGACTGAGTAGCACGCTCCAAATGCAGCTTAACTCCGTCCATCTCGAGCGAGAGCGTGTCAAAGCTAGAATCGTTGAGGATACGCATAATCTCGGACACGTCCTTGGCGGTGAGTGTCAACGTCGCCCCCCAAAGATCTTCATGACGTGCATAAAAGGACGCTCCGCGGCTTTTGCCACGGGCTGTTGATCTCGAGAAGACCACACCGTCTCCGGACGGCTCTGCAACACATAGTTCTGACCCGAGTGATCAATGGCCCATTCGATATCCTGAGCGCGGCCGTAATGACGCTCAACCTCGACGGCAAGATCTGTGAGTGCAGCCAGTTCCCGGTCATTAAGAGAGGGCTTTTGGCGAAGCTCCTGGGGGGTGTCTTGTTGCTTTACGCCACCGCCTTGGGCGGGCAGGTGCTGCACGTGCTTGTCGCCGATTTCGCGCAGGCAGACTTCACAGTTAGCCTTTGAAATGACAAATCGATCGGGCGTGACCTCCCCGCCAACTAAAGCCGATCCAAGTCCCCAAGTCGCCTCGATCGTGACCACAGAGCGATCACCGGTGAGCGGACTGCGCGTAAACATCACCCCCGCTGTCCGTGCATCGACCATGCTCTGGACCACGACCGCCATCGCTACAGTGCTTTCTGGAATGCGCCGTTTGCGACGATAGGAGATCGAGGCTGCGGAATATAGACTCGCCCAACATGCGCGAATACTGCCAAGCGTTGCCTGCGCACCTTGAACCCACAAGTAGGTATCCTGCAATCCTGCGAAGCTGGCATCTTCTGCATCTTCGCTTGTAGCCGAGGAACGCACCGCCAAAGGCAAGTTCAGCTGCTGACCGCAAAGCTCCGCATGGGCAGCCATAATTTGCGCCCGAAGACCTTCGGGAAAAGGAGTGTTCAGGAAACGTTTGCGCAGCCGGTCGGAAAGAGCAGTGGTTTCGTCCAGGTGTTGATCGTCTAAAGCCTCTACTTGGAACCGAACTGGATCTTGTTTTTCCACCAAGGCCAGGAACTGTTCAAAAGCAGACGTGCAGATGATGAATCCGGGCGGTACGGCGACGCCTGCCCGTGTGAGTTCGCCCAGGGAAGCGCCCTTTCCGCCGACCAAAAGGCGATCCGCCAGGCTGACCTGGTCAAATCGCTTGATGTTCTCCCCTGAGGACATGGGCCATTCATTCAAAGGCTAGAGCTGCTTATTGCTGGCAATACCAAGTTTCCGCGAACACAAGCATTAATAAACCACAATGTACGGTGAACTTTTCTCCTTTAATAAAGGAAGGGTTGTGGCTCTTTCTGGCCAGAAAGGCCTGCGCTCGAAGCACGCAGTTCTACACCGCCCCTCAATCAGCTTTGCAAAATCGTGACGATGCCTTTCCCCCCATCCACACGAATACGTTGGCCATCTTTGATTCGTTGCGTGGCAGTGCCTGTCCCGACCACGGCGGGCAAGCCGTATTCTCGCGCCACGATAGCGGCGTGGCTCATCGAGCCTCCGATATCTGAAACAGCCGCGGAAATCTTTTGAAAAACTGGGGACCAGGTGGGATTGGTCACGTGGCAGACAAGGATGTCACCGTGCCGCAGACGATCGATCTGTTCGACCGATTTCACTACGCGTGCAATGCCTTCTGCCACACCACTGGAAGCGGCAAAGCCTCGGATTTCGCTCGAATCTGTTCGCTCGCCCGCGGATAACCACGCGTCCAGATTCTCCCTCGTAATGCCCCAAAGCATCACGATAGCGGGGTCGTCGATCACCTCCGGAACCGGCCCCAGCGCCGGCGGAGTTTCGTGCTTCGCCCATTCCCGGATGGCCGCCTTGCGCCCCTCTATGATGTTAGGCCAATGCGAGGGACCTCGCGGGGACGATCCATTGGACCATGAGGTCATCAGGTCAATGATGGCTGATTCCAGCTCATAATGCGTTAGTTGGAAAACGTCCTCGGCATTGGCAAAGAATCCTCGTTTTGACAGGAGCGAGCCAAATTCCCTGATTTTGTTAAAAAACAGGTTTGTGTACCAGTGCTCGCAATAGAATTTATGGCCTTCGACATAGGGGAATACGCGGTGCACTAAGGTGATCATCTGATCATACGCAGCACGCTCTTCGTCGTGATTTAAGAGCTCACGATAATGTTCGATAAGCCGTCTACGTTCGGCGATCAATCTTTCCACTGGGCGCTCCAGGCGTTCGCCTGACTTCGCATTTGAAATATATCCAGGCAAGGCGCGAAAGGGCATTGAAAGATCGTCGTTCCACGAACGGTGATAGTGATAGAAGCCATCGCCGACGTTGACGTTGAACCAGGGATCGCGGGAAGCGGCAAGTTCTCGCAACCACAGCTTGCCGGCTTCGCCTTGCTGCTCCAGCGATTGAATGACTTCATCGGGCGAGCTTCCGTTGCAAAAAGTGCCATCCACCCCCAGTTCAAGGGCGCGCGTAGCCAGACGTCGCAGCTCGTCGTCTGGACGGAAGATCTCAGCTTCCATGCCAGAAACCATGCGGGCGACAGTCTGCTCCCTGATCTCCGGAAAAGCCTTTTTACAGAAATCGAAGAACGTTAGATAAGCACCATATCCCAAAAGTAAAAATTCGAAATGGTAATGCCACATCCGGAAGTAGCCTTCGATCGTC
>JAFAPG010000041.1 GCA_019247235.1 Acidobacteriota bacterium | reverse complement strand
TGGTGGAGATCCGACAGGACTGCCCTCACGAGGCCCGAACACAGCGGAAAGCTGTGCTCAGAAAGGAAGGCCTACTCGAGTGAGCAGGGTTATGGATGACGGTGGATGGCGTCCGAGATCAGCATGGCTATGCCAAACAGAACTCCTAACGCCAAAGCGAGAAGGTACATGGCCTTCTTGATGGAACGCGGCGAGACAACGGCTGCTGAACCGCCTTGTGGTGTCATGTGCGCTCGGAAAGCGTACATCGTTACGATACGCAGGATGCCGTTCCAGATCTCGGTGCCGTTCAGGACAACGAGCAGGAACAGTCCCATAAGCTCCATGAGCCCGATATCATGCCGACTAAACCGGCTGCCGAGAAACAGGCCGACCATCAGCGTAATAATCGTCGAATTATGTTTTTGCATTGGATCAACGTTCTCCTTAAAGGATTAAAGAAAGTCCCAAGTCATTTGGGTTTTTGTCAAAGACAAAATTCGGAGAACAGATACCGACTACTGTGGATCCGTTTTCGCAATCTCTTTTTTCACCAACTCCGCACCTCTGCCCGTAAACTCGGCTTCAACACGGAATTCGTTGAGCACATAAAAAGTAGTCTGTTCTTGGAAGGCTGCGACGATAGCTTCTTTGTCAGACGCCAGCTCGCGGCCTAAGGAGACGTGAGCCTCCCCACTCTTACCATCCGCGAGAAAATACCGATCGCGAGGTCCAGCCTTGGTCCTTGCTCCGGCGCTGCGCCGGGAGCCTGGCTCTTTACTAACCCGGCCACGGCGAATTGGTTTCGACGGCTTTGATACCGGAATTTCTTCTACTGCCGCACTACTATCCATTAGCTATTTCTTTCCTTTCTCTTTCCGTCCACTCTTGTCTTCGATTCTGGTTGGCATGGAAAAAGCCACTTCCAAGGTCCACCCAGGAAAGCCATTAAGATCCCGAAAGGCACGCACGCCAGTCCCTGTCCTAGAGGCTGAGGCACGCCGCCCAGAAGCAGCATCGCCCAGGAGACCGCGGCTACCGACGCCAGCAACGAGGCGGCCTGCCACAAGCGCACTCGAGGTTCGCGTGAAAACTGGATCGCATTCGTGATCCTGAGATAGAAAACCATCAAAATATAGAAGGAGACTGCTCCGAGCGCCGTTCCTGGAATTCCAGGAATGATTCGGGAAGGCCCGATCCCGGTCAGAAAACAGGCGAGTAGCGCAATCAGCACCCCCGTGAGCGGATATCGGTCTGGCGTCTGTGCGTCCGTAGGTCTCATACTTTCTGCATACCCGATCGGCCAGCCTCGTGCAAATTTACTTTCGTGGTCGCCACGCGCCACCTTACTGCTGAATGGTGTTGGCGTCAGCGGAGACTTGACGGTTGGCGGCTTCATGGGTCAGGTCGTCCTGCTGGACCAAATTCTTGTTTTCCTCCCCCATCACCTGATCCTCCCAGAAGTCTGCGACGCGCAACCCGCTCGCGTCATACTCCGTCCGCACGGCGGGTGCCAGGCGGACATTGTAGTGTGCCACAATTTTACTGATGCTCTCTTTGGCATCTTCGAGATGATGAATCTCGCGGACACCGAGGACCGTGTACGCCAGGTTTACATCCTTCACAGGATCGATCCGGACGATGCTGAAGTTGCTGACGATCCGCTGCGCCTGAATCTTCTCAAACTCTCCGTCATCCCGCATCTTCTTAAGTGACGCGCTTCGTAGATTGACGGTCATCATATTGAAAGCGGCTGCTAAATTTTCATCCGCGGTCGCTGGCTGATAGCTCAAATACTTCGTCAGAAAGGTGCGCAGGAAGTGCTTGATCGAGACTTCATCCAAAGGCAACTCCGCCGTGGGCAGGAAGTGCGCATGCGAGGGTGGAGGACCATCCGACCGCGCACCGGCAATGGTAAGTTCGCCATTGGGGGCCACGCGAAAAATGGGCGGGTGTGCTAATCTTTGAAACGCATAGAACAGCGCGCCTCCCTCCAGCGCTGCGACTAAGGCAAGGGCCGCGATCACCAGATACGACTGATTCAAGCGTGCGGTCAGTTGGCCAGCAAAATCCCAGTAATGATAATTCTTGAGTTCTCGTGTTTCCGGTTGTGCCTTCATGTGATTCCCTCTTTGCCGGTCATCTCCATTCCCCTCAGCCGCCCGGTGGGGGCGGTGGCGGATTTCTGTGCAATAAATTTCTGCCGGTAGACACCGCTGTGCCAGCCACCTTCCCTACCGCTCCTCCGATATCGCCCTGGATAATCATATGAGCCAAAATAGGAATGAGTGCCACACCGATGGCCAGGACGAGACTAGCCAGCGCAATTAATAACATGCTCCCGACGCCGAGCAGGCCACCCAGAAATCCGTTGGCGCTCTTGACGGCATCCACGGTGTTCATGTTAATGGCAACAAGCAAGTCCGAGAACAGCGCATAGATCACGGGCCACATCCCCCAAGCCGCCACGTTTTTCAAATAAGACTTTGTATAACTGCCCAGCGCTCCGCTCGGGTATAACGCCAGAACCAGTTGTCCTAGACCGTACAGGACAATACCCACAACCAAGTAGCCCAGAGACAAGAGGATATAAGCCAGCGCCAGAATGACATAGCTCGGGACAATGAGTATTAAGTTGAGCATGGCCGCTCCTCCCCCCTTGACGACATCCCAGACAGCGCTGAGTCCGGCGGTGGCCCCCCAGTCTTTTGAGGCATCTTTTAGCCATTGATTGATGAGATCACCCGCACCAGCAGAACTTGTCAACAAGGTGTGAGCGATCCCACTAAAACCGCTGACGACCAGCCGGAATACGGCGTCATAATTCGCAAGGAGCGTGGTCATGCACATTCCCTTAATGAGCACAGTTCCGAGTTCATGGTAGTCACCGCCCCGCCAGAAGGTCTCATAAACCTGATACAACACGGTAGCCACGATGAAACCTTGGCTGACATGGCCCATCGTGCTGATTACACCTGAGCTGCTAATCCCATTGAGTGCTGTCGTTAGGAGAGACTCGAAATAGAAGTTGGCTGCCATGACTTTTACCGACGGGATGTAGCTCCCCCTGCCTGTTGGACGAGGTTGTTTACAGCATCAGAGTGGGCCTTCATTGTCGCTCCTGCATTTGCCAATTCAATCCCATTGACACGCATCAGATCGGCCAAGGCGGACTGCGTGTAGGCTTGCGACTTGACTAGCCAGGCAGCCGCCGAAGCTTCG
>JAFAPG010000038.1 GCA_019247235.1 Acidobacteriota bacterium | reverse complement strand
ACGAAACCGTAACAGCCGTGCCTGGGAGCGGAACATCACCGCTCGAATCTGCGCTTCCTCATCTTTCAGAGTGAAATAAAGATGGCCGGAGTCATGGGCACGAAAATTCGAGATTTCTCCCTCGACCCAGAGGTCGCTGTACTCACGCTCGAGATGCGTGCGTACTCCCGCCACCAAGTCGCGGACCATCCAAACCCGGCGTTCGGGAGCCTTAAAACTGAACCCCAGCTGGTCGGTAAATCCCACAGACCAGAGTGTACCGGAGAAGTGAATGAAAGGAGAAAGCTCGATGGAACAGCCGGCTCAGCCGGGCTGATTTGCTTCTATCTGGACGAGCTCAAAGGACTCGGCCGAAGAAACATGGATGTGGGGCCGGCGCGTCCACGCTTCTCCTCGGAAATGTTAGAGAACGCAGGCACTTAGGGCATTTGAAGGATTTTGCCGCCGCTTGTTGGCTCTGCTTTTGAGGCAGCTTGTCCCCGTAACAGCTTGCCCACCAGGCGCAAGGCCTCGACTTCTTCTTGCAGGCGCTCGAGTTCGGCTTCTTTTCGGCGCAATACTTCGACAGGATCCTTCATGCCCTCCTCCGTCTCATCCGAAACTACTGTAAGCAACTAGCTACCCTTGAGGAAACGTGACGGAGGTACGAGCCGTCCCCCTCCAGCATGCAAGATGGGAATGTCCAGAAATCCAACCGTGGGCCTAACCCGTTCGGCCATTGGCCGCCTAGTGCCCCAAATGATAAGGGTGCCCGCGCAGGATGGTGAGTGCGCGATAGAGTTGCTCAAGTACAACCACCCGGGCGAGCTCGTGAGGCAAAGTCAACTTTCCCAGCGAGAGCAAAACTTCGGCTGTGGCGCGTAGCTCGTGACTAAAGCCGCTGGCCGGGCCAATGGCGAAAAGCAGCGGCCCAAGGCCGCGTTCCTGATGCTCACGCAAGAACTCGGCCCACTGTTCTGAGGAAAGTTGCTTACCCCGAGAATCGACCAGAACCAGCCGGCGCCGTTGATTGTGACCCTCTTTACCAGAGAGCTTCAGCAGAGCCGCTTCATCCTTGAGGGTGAGGCCTTCGACCACGGCGTAGTGTCGCAAGCGGCCGAGATACTCATCGCTAAGAGCCTGAATGGCGGCTGCTTTGGTCTTGCCGATCCATGCCACAGTGAGGTTCACAATACAAAAGGCGAGTGCAGTGACGCCGACCGCGTCCGCTTACGCACGCTTCCGCACTGACTTGCGAGCTGGAGAGCGGCGAGCAGCTTTGGTCCCGAATTCCGCCGGTTCGAGTTTTTTGGCCGTCCGCCAGAGCCGTTCGAGGTCATAATAGCGACGCGCGGGCTCGGAAAAAATGTGGATAACAAAATCAACATAATCGAGTAGCACCCATTCAGCTTGTTTGTACCCTTCAATGTTGTGGGGGTAAGTACCGGCGCGTTTCAGACGCAGCTCGATCTCATCGGAGATCGCTTGAATCTGACGAGAGTTGGTCCCGCTGCAGATCAAGAAATAATCGGTGAACGCACCGGAACTCTTGTCCAGCTCCAAAATCGTTAGTTGCTCGGCTTTTTTATCTTCGCAGGCGCGGATGGCTTCAAAGACTTGCGTACTCAACTGGTCGGTTTTCATTCAACGTCGCTGGGGACTCGCTTCCCCCTCTTCTCGGTAGAGGCCCTCTTTCTTGATGTATTCTTCCACACTTTCTGGAACCATTCTTGTGATCGAGCGTTTTCCTGCCAATGCCAGGCGAATGGCCGTGGCCGAGATATGCAGATTGAGATCGTCGATGAGGTGCATCGACACCCCCGCGAGCACCAGGTCTCCTTTGGCAGGTTCTTTGGCGAATGGCCGAGTCAGCTCCTCTCGGGGGCGCAGCTTCTCTGGCAAGACGTTTGCCACGTAGGCCAGAGAGTATCCCGGCCGGCTGGCCACGATAAAATCGCACTCTTGAAATAAGGCATCGGGTTCGTGCCATTTGGCAATGTCCCGAAAAGCATCGATACCGATGAGAAAAAACAGGCGATCACTTTTGTTGAGTTCCTGCTTGAGCTTGCGGACGGTATCAATCGTATAGTTAGGTCGTAGGATATGGCCGCGGGCACTGGACTCCGTCCGAAGGGCGCTTGGCGGAGCCTCCAGCTGCGAAGGAACGAAGGTCTTCTCCCCGGCTGTGGCTAGCGCGGTCATGGCATAACGGTGGCAATAAGCGGCCACTGGCTGCGAAGTCTTATGGGGTGGGAAGTTGGTGGGAACAAAGTAGACACGCGACAGCTTACATTGCGCACGCGCCCGAAGCGCAAGCGCGAGATGGCCTTTGTGAATGGGGTCAAAGGTGCCACCAAAGATGCCGATGTTCATCGCATCAGTCCGCCACCGGAGTGGCTGCTTCGACCGCCGCCGCCCGCCTCGTCTCCTCTACCTTCGCGGCCATCGCATATTTCAGCCGTTCGATACCTTCGCCGCTCACGGCGGAGATTGTCACCAGCTCGAACCCGTGGGTCTTGGCATAGCGCTTCAACTTCAATAGCTTATTCTTATTGGCGGCATCGGATTTGGAAGCCACCAGAATCATGGGCTTGGCTTCGAGCCCGGCACCGAAGCTGTTCAGTTCCTCCATGATGACGGAAAAATCTTTCACCGGGTCGGCACGTCCGCTTGCGTCAGAGACGTCCACCAGGTGGACCAGCAAGCGGGTTCGTTCGATATGGCGAAGAAACTGTGTTCCCAAACCCGCTCCGAGATGCGCCCCTTCAATCAGCCCGGGGATATCAGCCACGACAAAGCTGATCTCAGCAGGGCTATCTCCTACGACGACCACGCCCAGGTTGGGCTCGAGCGTGGTGAAGGGATAATCGGCAATTTTAGGCCGGGCGGCGGAAATGCGAGAGATCAAAGTAGACTTGCCGACATTGGGAAAGCCCACCAGCCCCACATCGGCAAGCAGCTTCAGCTCCAGGCGCAGGCTACGCTCTTCACCGGGACGACCATCTTCGTGCTCGCGCGGGGCCTGGTGGGTGGAACTTTTAAATTGCGCGTTGCCTCGGCCGCCGCGTCCTCCCCGGGCAATCACCACGCGATCATCGGCGCGAGAGAAATCGTGGAGCAACTGACCTGAATCCTGATCGTAGAGAATTGTTCCGACGGGAACCTTCAGCACCACATCGGCTCCATCTCGGCCGGTCTTTTTTGCCCCCTCGCCGTGTCGACCGCGCTCCGCTTTATATTCCGGGTTGAAGCGAAAATGTACCAGCGTATTGTGGCGCTCGCTGGATTCCATAATGATGTCGCCGCCTTTGCCGCCATCTCCTCCCGAGGGACCCCCTCGAGGAACGTATTTCTCCCTTCGAAACGCCAGGCAGCCGTTCCCTCCATCCCCGGCTTTAACCCGAATGATAGCCTCATCAATGAACATCGAAGCGTCGGTTTGCGATTCGGTGCTCGAAGCGCTCCTCAAAGTATATCGGGGAAGGAGGAAGGTTGAGATGCAACTTCCCCGAACCGCTGGTGGTCTCGCTGCAAGCGAAGAGAAAGCCGAAAGGCGCGACAGGGAGTTCGAGACGGGGACTGCGATTCAGAAGAATTCACCCATGTCGGGGGCGTTACTGGCGGATCCGGGGTAGGTAGTGACGCCCAGGCCGCGGAGGATCAGGCGCAATATGCTCTGATGCTGATACATAGTCGTCGATTGGTAACCAGGCTTGGCTTTGGGGCTGATGATTACCGCCGGGACATGGCCGCCGCCGTTGGCCGAATCATTCCCGTCCCCTTCATCGAAGATGATGATGAGCAGACCGTCAGTTTGAAATGTAGCATTTGCGAGGAGAGGGCCGATATTTTGCTGCAGCCATGCGTCGGCGGCCGCGATTGATCCATCGTGCGCGTCATCTAAAAGATTCGGCACAAGAAAGGAAAAACTGGGCAGCTGATGGTTGGCTAGGTCCGTGCCGAATTGAGAAAAGGGAACAAGATTCTGCACTTCCGTCGTGCTATTGACGACGTCGGTGAAGTAGGAACAAGGGTTGTGTCGCTTGGCATAGGGATAGACGTCGCCTCCGGTATATCCCGCCGAAGGGATATTTTCGGCGTAGGACTTCCAGGTTTTGCCGGCCCCGATCAGTTCGCGAACCAGGTTGTCGACACTCACCGGGGTGGTCAGCGAGTCATT
>JAFAPG010000031.1 GCA_019247235.1 Acidobacteriota bacterium | reverse complement strand
CTGTGGGCCAAGAGCTTCGATGGCGAACTGGCGGATGTCATCGCGCTCGAAGGTAGCTTCGCCCAGGCAATCGCAGAAGAAATCCAGGTGGCCGTCACTCCTCAGGAAAAACAGCGCCTGCACAGCGCGCATCGCATCAATCCGGCGGCACGCGACGAGTATCTACTAGGATCGATTATTTACCGGCGGGACAACCCTTCTGACGCGCAGCGGGCGGCCGAGCACTTCGAGAAAGCCATCCGGCTCCAACCCGATTACGCCGAAGCCTACGCCTCGCTCTCCTTAACGAAGACGCTCGAGGGCGGGCATTTGCTCGAGGGGAAAGCAGCTGCCACTCGAGCCCTCGAGCTTGACCCGAATCTCTCCGAAGCCCATGCAGCAATGGCGGAAGTAAAGGAGATCCTGGAGTGGGACTGGGCAGGAGCCGACCGGGAGTTCCGGCGTGCTATGGAATTGAATCCGGCGAGTCTCGATGCTTGCGGCTGCTACGCGGCCTTCCTCGCCGGTCAAGGGCGGTTGCCGGAGGCCTTTGCCATCATCGAACATGCCGAGGCGGTGACTCCTCAGTCTTCGCTCATTGAGCTCATCCACGGGATAGTCTTATATTTTGCGCACCGATTCTCCGAGGCAGTCCCCTACCTGCAGCGAGCGATCGAACTAGAACCGCACGACGAGCTCGCCTATATATTCCTGGGTATTGTGTATGAGCAACTGGGAAAGAGCCGGGACGCGTTGGCCCTGCTTGATCGTCCGGAATTTCGCCCATCCGGGGCGCTGGCTCTTGCCTATGTGAAGGCGGGCCACAGAGCCGAAGCACTCAACATGCTTCGAACCCTAACCCGCCTCCACCCCAACCCGGATATGTACGGAACTGCGGTGGCGTATTTCGCCCTAGGAGACATCGACCGGGGCGCCGAATGGCTGGGAAAGTCGCTCGATGCGAAAGAGGAGTTTGCCGACAGCGCCAAGCTGGACCCCGCTTTCGACTCCGTCCGCTCCGATCCTCGCTATCAGCGAGTGGCCGCACGGCTCAAAATTCTCGACTGAAACGCTGGAAAGTCGCTCGCCGCGGAGCCATCCAGAGCGAGTTCGAGACCCCGGGCGGCAAGGCTTAGCGAGCCAATCCGAGTGAACGAGAAATCTTCTCTTGGTATTCCTTGGCCTTCGCGATGGCACGATCTTCGTCGACGGTAAGCAATTGGTGGTCACGCATCACCACTTGGCCGGCGATCAAAACCGTAGCTACATCGGAAGCCTTGAGTGCATAGGCGAGCTGGGCGTAGATATCGTACATGGGAACGGCGTTCGGGCGATCCAGGCCAATGAGGATCAAGTCCGCCTTCTTGCCTTTTTCAATCGACCCGATCTCATTTTCCATATGCAGGGCTCTGGCCCCATCGATGGTCGCCATTTCAACCACTGCCTGGGCATTGAGAGCTCGCGGATCCATCTTGGTAATCTTCGCCAGCTTGGCGGCCAGGTCCATCTCTTCCATGAGGTCGAGGTCATTGTTGCTGCCCGCCGGCCCATCGGTCCCCAGTCCCACTCCAATACCCAGGCTCCGCATCGCAGCGACTGGCGATACACCACTTGCCAGCATCATGTTGCTAGAGGGATTATGCACGCAACCCACACTGCGAGTGGCCAAGATGCGTTGATCCTGCTCAGCGATAAAGATGCAATGGGCAGCCACCACATCCTTCCCGAGCACCCCAAGTTTGTCCAGATACTCAACCGGAGTTGCGCCGTTCTCCTTTTCGCTGTCGTCCCACTCTTTTTTCATTTCGGCAAGATGAATCAGAATTGGAGCGTGGTATTTGCGGGCCAAGGTGGCCGCGTCCTCGAGTGTTTTCCGCTTACACGCGTAAATGGAATGGGGGGCTACAGCAGCATGAATCAGCCGGTCACCACGCCATCGCTTCAGGAACCGTTCGGTATAGTCCGAGCGCGCGGTCGATGTTTTATTATCGGGTGCGGGGAAGTCAATCCAGGTCTCTCCCAGTACGCCGCGCAATCCCGCCGCTTTGGTCTCTTCCGCCAAAGCGTCTTCAAAGTAGTACATGTCGGCAAATGTGGTGACACCCGAACGTATCTGCTCGGCCGCCGCCAGGCGTGTCCCCCATCGCACGAAGTTCTCGTCCACATTCTTGGCTTCGGCCGGAAAGATGTACTTAGTCAGCCAATCCTCGAGGGTGACATCATCATGCAGGCCGCGAAACAAAGTCATGGGAACGTGAGTATGGCCATTGACGAAGCCTGGCAGGACCAGCTTGCCTTGGGCTCGGATGGTGTGACGAGCTTGGTAGTTCGCCTCGACTTCAGATCGCGTACCGACTGCCGCAATCGAGTCTCCGACGACGGCAATACCGCCATCCTCGATCACTGCGCGTCTGGCGTCCATGGTCACCAAGGTGCCGCCCGAGATGATCAGGTCCGAATTCTGCTTGGCTGACTGTGACAGAGCAGATGTCGGCACCAGCGCTAACAGAACACATAGTTCCCAGCAACGGGTCATGACTTCCTCTTTCAGGCCTCTCTCCGCCAAAGTCGATACCGGCTGGCTCTCCGGGATCTCACATTATCAGGGCCCAGCACTGTTATTTTCCAATGCAGAAGCGGCTGAAAATCAGATTCAAGATGTCGTCGGTGGTGGTGGCCCCGGTCATCTCATCGAGGGCACGCAGGGCATTGTACAGATCGAGCAAAAGCATCTCGTGGGGAAGCTGGTCATAAACCGCCTTTTGAGCGGCTTCGAGCGCGCGCACCGCATCCGCCACCAGCGCCTGGTGGCGGGTCGAGGTCAGAAAGCCGGACTCAAGGGTAGCCGCCTTGTCTCCGCTAATCTGGCGCAAAATGGCGGCTCTGAGCTCGTCGATGCCATCTCCTCGAAGCGCCGATGTTCGCACCCGCGGCAGCGCCTCACAGCCTAGGCTTTTGTCCGAATTTCTCGCCGCGCTCGGCAGGTCGGCCTTATTCTCGACCAAGATTACGGCTCGATCGCGCACCCGTTCGAACCATTGCTCGTCCTCCCCCGTGACGGGTTGGGAATGATCAAGCACGACCAGCACCAGGTCAGCCTCTTCGAGTACCTCGAGCGATTTGCGAATACCAATGGTCTCGGCTTCATCTAAGGCGTGGCGAAGACCAGCCGTATCCACCAGTTCCAGAGGAATTCCCCCGAGCGATACGGTTTCAGTCACTAGGTCGCGTGTAGTCCCTGGAGTCGAGGTCACAATGGCACGTTCACGTTCGACCAGGCGGTTGAACAAGCTTGATTTGCCGACATTGGGCCGGCCAACGATGGCCAACGTGAGTCCCTCGCGCACAATCTTGCCGTAAACAAAAGAATTGTTGAGTTGCTCGAGCGGGGAGAGAATTCCAGCCATCTGTTTCAGAATTTCCTGCCCGGGAAGCACGGCCACGTCATCTTCTGCGAAATCAATGCCGGCTTCGAGCCGAGCAATCAAGTCGATCAAGCCCTGTTTGACCGGTTGCAGGCGATGGGAAAGCGCTCCATGAAGCTGCTGGGCCGCGATCTTAGCTTGATAAAGCGTCTGTGATTCGACCAGATCGCGCACCGCCTCGGCTTGGGTGAGATCGATGCGCCCATTCAGAAAGGCGCGCATGGTGAACTCGCCAGGCTCGGCCACCCGCGCGCCCCGCTCGGTAGCCAGTTCGACCATGTGGCGTAGAATCACGGGGGCGCCGTGAGCCGAGATCTCCACAATGTCGTCGGCGGTATAGGAATGAGGTTTGCGAAAATAGGTCACCACCACTTCATCGATGGCTTCGGCCGGATTCGGGGGAATGAGTGATTGTAGGCGAGCCACGGCTGTCGCGGTGGCCTGGTGGTCGGGATGTTGGCGGGCGGGCTCGATCAATTCGGCAACACACGCGCGACCCGGTTCGAGCTCCGATTTGAGGCGAAGCATGGAAAGAGCAATGGTACAAGCCTCAGGGCCGGCCAGCCGCACCACTCCGATTCCCCCCCGTCCAGGAGGCGTGGCGATGGCCACAATGGTGTCGTCAAGATGCAAAGGAGTCTCTGAAGGAACGCGCGCGGCGCGCAACTGGAGCTACCGACAAATTGTATCTTCCTCGGGGGCGGGCGTTCTTGGTGAAATCGCGCGGCACTCAGTACAATCCTAGGGTGTCATGGTTGACCTGCGACGCGGTCTCATCATCGTGAACACTGGCCCCGGCAAGGGAAAGACCACGGCCGCCATGGGAACGGCGTTGCGAGCCGTGGGGAATGGTTTGCGGGTGTTGATGCTGCAATTCATTAAAGGCTCCTGGCATTATGGCGAGCTGGACGCGGTCGAAGCGTTCGGCGACAAATTCATTATGAAGCAGATGGGCCGGGGGTTTGTAAAAGTAGGCGGGGAACGACCGGATGCCGAAGATGTGCGATTAGTCGAACAAGCCTGGGCGGAAGGAGAGCGCGCCATCTACTCGGGCGACTGGGACCTCGTCATACTCGACGAGATCAACTATGCCATTAGCTATGGCATGCTCGAACCGGCGGCGGTGGTCGCGTCGCTCAAGGGCAAACCAGAAATGGTGCATGTGATCTTGACGGGACGAAACGCCCATCCGACAATTGTCGAACTCGCCGATACCGTCACCGAGATGCGCCAGGTTAAGCACGCCTATGAAAAAGGCGTGATGGCACAACGAGGCATTGAGTATTAGCTGCCGGAGCTTGCGGCCCTGGGTAGCAAGCCAGCTCAGCTGGCTTACCACCGTCTGAACGCTGGAATTCATTTCTTCTATGGCTTGGTTCAAACGTCAATCCGGCGATCTGGATGCATCGGGGGAAAAGAAGATCCGCACCGAAGGATTGTGGGTCAAGTGTGACAACTGTCGCCAGATTATCTGGAAGAAAGACCTTGAAGACAATATGAACGTGTG
>JAFAPG010000004.1 GCA_019247235.1 Acidobacteriota bacterium | reverse complement strand
CCAAACCCGGTTTTCAGAACCTACTTCGCAAAGCAATCACCCTGAGCATCGGCAGCCAACTGCTGGTTGACTTTTCTATGCGCGCCGGGCAGACGACAGAGGTAATAACCGTGGCCACCGAGGTCTCCCAGGTCGAAACTCAGACCGCGTCCGTTTCCTCGCTAGTCGATTCCGAACAGATGCGAGACTTGCCACTGAATGGCCGGAACTTCGAGCAATTGCTTCTCCTGGGGCCAGGAGTACAGATGGTTTCTCAGACGGCAGCCGGTGGCGGAGGCTCGGCGACTTTTTACGGCGAAGAAACGAACTATTCGGTTTCCGGCTCGCGGCCTGAGGGCCAGGCATTCTTGCTGGACAATCAAGACGAGCAAGGGTTCTTCAACCATGGAGCCGGTTCCTCGGTAACGGGAAATTCCCTGGGGGTCGAAGCCATCGACGAATTCCAGGTCCTCACTAACACTTATAGCGCCGAGTTCGGTGGCGCCGGAGCAGTCATCAATGCAGTCAGCAAATCTGGCTCCGACACGCTGCATGGCTCCGCCTATGAATTCCTGCGCAATAGTAAACTGGACGCTAAGAACTATTTCGATGCAGCCGGAGTTCCGATTCCCCCCTTTCGCAGGAATCAGTTTGGCGGTAGTTTGGCGGGGGCCATTAAACACGATCGCGCATTTTTCTTCGTTAACTATGAAGGTTTGCGCCAGTCGCAGGGACAGACAGGGCGGGCATTCGTACCCGACGCCAACGTGCACAATGGCATCCTACCCTGTGCGGCCATAGATGGAAATGCCAACAACCCGGCTTGTACAGCGAGCACGCCGGATTCGACTTTCGCCATCGACTCCAGAGTTAGGGGAATCTTAGGTCTATATCCGTTGCCCAATGCAGCGCCGCCCTCCGGAGGACCAGTAGGCTCCGACATCCTCAACCGCCAAGGGCTGCGGACAGGTACGGCCCTTTACATAAATACTGCCAGCCAAATCGTAAATGAGAATTACGTTCTCGCCCGAGCGGATTTCAATCTGTCCCCGCAACAAACTCTGTTTTTCCGCTACATTTCTGATCGTGCCAACCAGCTGATTCCCTATCCCGCGGCGCTGATTCCGTTGTGGCCAGAGGCTGACAACACCCGCAATCAGTACTTCACGGCGGAGGAGAAGTGGCTCCCCACCCCTTCCGCCGTCAACTTCATACGTTTCAGCTTCACCCGAACCAATGAGACGGCGAGGACCGCCGGCAGCACACCGGCGCTCGATTTGTTGCCCGGCTCGGGCCGTCAGAATGCAGAAATTGAGGCCGACGGAAACGGAGGTGCTGTTTCGCCCATCGGGGCCAACGCAACTGTGCCTTTCTTTCTTGTGCAGAATAAATTCTCTCTCGCCGATGATCTGGTATGGTCTCGTGGATCGCATAGCCTGAAGTTCGGTGCAGAGATAACCCGCGTTCAGACAAATCTTGGCGCACCCTTCAATGTGGGCGGAAACTTCACATTTGGCACCCTGCAGGATTTTCTTCAAGCCAACCCAGCGTCCTATCTAGGCATGTCGGCCCCCTCGCCAGGCTTTACTACGAATCGCTATTTTCGCGAAGTAGACCTATTCCCCTACATCCAGGACGACTGGAAAGTGACCTCCCGTCTCAACCTCAATCTGGGAGTGCGATACGACTTTGCCAGTAATGCCGTAGGTGTGAGCGTTCCGCTCAATGCCATCCTGAATCCGCTGACCTCGATTGGATTCAGCCAGGTCCATCATGTGCTCGGCACGAATCCCAACCTGAAGAACATTGACCCGCGAATCGGGCTGGCCTTCGATCCCTTCAGTGACCATAAGACCTCGATTCGCGCCGGCTTCGGGATCTTCCACGAACCGGTTGCGCCTCGGACTTATGCCCCGGCGTACTACTTGGCGCCCCCCTCGGGGGCAACAATTATCGTTCCCCTCCCCCCGATTCCAGGCCTTTGTCCAAATGGTAGTCCAGTGCCATTTCCTAACCCCTACGCCGGCTGTAGCGTTCCCTACATCGCGTTCGCCGGACTTGACTATCACACTCATCGTGCTCCCTACATGATGCAGTACAACTTCACTATCCAGCATGATTTTGGTCGATCCACGATTGCCTCGCTTGGGTATGTCGGGTCTTCCGGAGTTGATTTGTTTTCTGAGCGTGATCTGAATTTGCCGAAACCCACGGGCGGTCCAGGAGCACCTGGTTCCCCCACCAATCCTTTCACTGGTCAGCAGGTCAATCTGTTCTTTGGTTCTTTGAACGACGACGCCCCCACGAGTCACTCGAACTACAATTCGCTCCAAGCCAGCCTCAATCGCCAATTCCGCCGTCGTCTGATTGGGCAACTCTCCTATACCTGGGCCAAATGTATCGACGACGGTTCGGTCAGCTACGGTCTGGAACAGGGTGCCTATGAAGTCACCAATCCTTGGAACCAGGGCTACGATCGCGGGCCGTGTTCCTTCAATCAGGCCCACAGCTTCCGTTTAAATGCTGTGTACAGCTTGCCATTTCAAGGCAATCGGCTAGTGTCCGGCTGGCAAATCAGTCCCCTGGTGAGCGCCACGACCGGTCTGCCGATTAACATTCAGAATGGATTACCCATACCCGGGCAGGCTCTTCTGGGTGGAATCGAAGGAGATCGGCCGAATTACGCCAGCCCGAAATGTGACCGTGTGCTGGGCCGTGTGGATCACTGGTATGATCCGACCTGCTACGTCTTGCCCCCGCTTGGTGTCCTCGGCAATGTAGGGAGGAACTCGGTGATCGGCCCTGGTCTGCTGAGTTTTGACCTAGCGGTGCTCAAAGACACAAGAGTCTCAGAAAGATTAACCGCCCAATTGCGTGCTGAGTTCTTCAATATCATCAACCATCCCAACTTCGCCAACCCAGCCCCCAGCGAGGGTGTGTTCCAGGGAAACATTGGACCGCCTCCGACTCCTAATGTCCCTCAAAATCAGAATTACAACTTGACCGCAGGCAGAATCACGGCCACTTCTACTTCCTCTCGTCAAATCCAATTTGCGCTAAAGCTCCTCTTCTAATGTGCGAAGTGATTTACGTTTGTCCGCCGAGTAGTGTTGGATATGCAGTGTCTCGTCGACTCAGCCTCGACGGGCGCGCAGTGCTGCTTCGGATGGGTGAGACGGCGCCGACGCTGGTTGCCGAAGAGCAAGTGACAGGACTTTGGCGAACTGAAATTCTCGAACCGGCATCCCAGTTCCATGATGCACACACGGCCAGACCATTCCGAAGCTCCCTTGACGATTAGCCTGCGCCGGAATTGCCATTACCTGACTCAGGCCCATCCGGGCGAATTCTGCCCGAAGCAGGCGGCAATTCACAAGCGCCGCCACGACAGGTAAGATCCACCGGAGCCCGCGGCATGCGGAGCCCGGCAGGAATGGGGTTCTTAGGACGCCAAGCATCGATCGAGGCGCTTCGGGTGTAGCGGAAATCCGTAGTTTGCCAGAGCGGATTTGTCTCGCCACCCACGACGATAACGTTAATGTTTTCCGGCTTGTTGTAATGTGCTATGAGTTCGTTCGGGGGTAGCTTGTGCCAGGAAGCGAAGGGTTCGACTCCTTGTTCTGCTAAGGGAAGGACGAACGCGTACACTAGATCCGCGCTCCAGTACTGCTTGGCCGGGATCTTGACATTTTCTGAGAGCCACCGCGCCAGGTGTCGCTTGGACTCAAAGCCGTGCCTTTCCTTGAGACCACGCGCGACCAGCGGATCCATAATCAAGGTCGCCGACGAAGTGTGAGCTGGAAACGCTGGCAAAATAATGGCCGTCTCCTCGTGAGCGGCCCGCCGATTAGGAGCACCCATGCTGTTGACCACGCTCCAACCGAGAAACAAGCTGACTACGCTCTCCTCCTGCTTGAATCCCTTCTCGACGTGAAATGGCTCCCAGACGCTCCTCTCTTCATTCTCGGCACAGCACATGTTGTTGTAATTAGTGGTGTTGCCCTGGGATCCCATGAAAGTCTCGCCCAGGCGGGCGTCACCGAGGTTGATGGTCATGAGCGTCCAGGCTCTTCCGATTACAGAATTGGCAAGATTGAAAGGACTCAGCGCGCCGATGCCGGAGTTCATACCAATCTCATTGCGGATTGGACCGTTAACCATCACCATTCTGGCGAAGGAGGTGGTTGAACTGGGCATAGAGCCCTCGGCGATAGAGGCGATGGCGAGGATGACGGGAAGATGCTCAGGCCGGGCCCCCGCCATGACGGCATTTACCGCCACTTTTTCTACGGTGTATTCCAGTTTCTCCTGGTTGGTAGTGATCGTCATTCGGCCTACCACTTCGTCCCGATCATGACTGGTCCCAGATAGCATTTCCGCCACGCGCTCCTCGGTGGGAAGAATAATGGGCAGACCATCGGTCCAGCCATTTTCGACAAACAGACGCTGCAGATTTGCTTCGTTGTCGGAGCTTAGCAGGCGAGGGAGCCGCTGCTTGGCGGTTTCTACCGGCTGCCGCGACTTGGGAAATGATTTGGTGAGAGCCTGGATGATCTCCTCTAAAATTGGCACCCCGGTCGCGGGATCGTTGCCGCGAAGGTACGTCTCCAGGGTCGATTGGTCGTTTCCTACCAGTGGATGTGGAGTGAAGGTGAAAGGCAAATCTAGGCCGTGACAGCGCGCGTCCCGTGCAACATAATCCACAAATCTGCCGGTAGCGAGAGGAGCGGTGGGAACTGCGTATTCATGCTCCAGTTTTCGGCAGTACGCGGCGACCGCCGCGGAACACCCGTCTCAACCGCCAACGCCAAAAATCACAGCGTGGCCCTGTGCCTTGATCTCTGCCCAAAGCTCCGGGTTATCGAGCAGCATGTTTCCCGCTTTGCGCTTAAGCACCGGTTTGACGGTCGGGAACGTCGTTGACAGCCAGCTCTTCATCGCGGCTAGAAATTCGTAACCGCCACCGAACCCGACATCGATCAGATAAACGGTCTTACCCTCAAGAGAGTCGAGGCGCGGAGCAAGCGACAGAGTCTCGGCCTTGGCTGTCGGTTGTCCCCGAGGGTGCAAAACCCTAACCAGTGCCTTGTCTCGAAGACGCTCAATTGTCGCCATGGCCATCCTCCGTGCCCCACACACGCTTGATCCTGCGATTCCGATCTACAAAAGTCAAGGCCAATTAGAGCTCCGATATGCGGCCCGGATTCCGCCCAGGAGGATGGCCGCGCCAGACGGAATTTGCGGGATCGTCCACCAGTTAAGTAGGCGGGCTCGACCCCGGAATTCGCAACCGGGATTGCAGTTCCTTCCGATAGCGCCGGCTCAGCCGAAGCCTGGTGCCGTTCGTGAGTAGAACATCGTACTCACCGGACTCGTTGAGTTCGAGGCGCCGCACTTTGTCGAGCTTAACGATTGCGGATCGGTGAATCCGGCAGAATGTATTTTCGTCTAGCTCCTGCTCAAGTTCTGCCATGCTTCGCCGAAGGAGGTGCGTTTTCCGCCCCACATGCAGGCTGACGTAGTAATCCGCAGCTTCGATCCAATCGATCTCCGAAGCACCCACAAAACAAACCTGACCCGCTGTTTTAATCACAAAAGGCCACTTCGCTGGCTGCCCATTTTTGGCCAGAGTGATTCTCTCCTTGGCGCGTTCGAGGGTTCGCTCAAATCTCGCATTGTCGAACGGTTTCAAAAGATAATCGAGAGCCCCAACTTCAAAAGCTCGCAGTGCATAACTGTCATAGGCCGTCACGAAGATGATGGAGGGTGTGTCGCTTCCGAGCCTCTCGATGACATCGAAGCCGTCACATTCGGGCATCTGCACGTCGAGAAAGACGAGATCGGGTTTGGACGCGCGGATCACTGAAAGCGCCTCAAGGCCGGAGCCGCACTCGGCAACAGTTTCGATCTCCGGATGGCAGCGAAGAAGAACCGTTAGGTTGGTGCGAGCGAGTGGCTCGTCGTCCACGACGACGGTGCGAATCTTGTTGGTGCTATGGGAGACATCCCTCATTAACAGCTCCGGGCAGAGGACGAGACGACGTAAGGCACCGAAATTGCGACTTCGACCCCACCCGCTGTACCGTTGCGCATCGTGAATTCGAATGCCTCTCCATAGAGGTTCTTCAGTCGGGTTCGCACGTTGAGGTTGCCAATGCCGGAGCCGGAAAGATCGATCGGCAGCAGAGGAGGCCCATCGTTCGAAACCGTAAGAGTGACCTGGCCGCGATCAAGGCATGCAGCGATGCGAATCGTACCTCCCTGCGCGCGTTTTGCGATTCCATGCTTGACCGCGTTTTCCACAATCGGCTGCAAGATCAGGCTCGGGACCTGTGCCTGATAGAGTTCCAGCGGCACGGCGAGGTCGAGTTGCAGGCGCTCGGCGAATCGGACCTTCTCAATACTCAAATATTTTTCAGCGAATTCCAGTTCTTCGGCAAGCGGCACCTGTTGACGAGAGGAGCACTCAAGCGTGTGCCGCAGGAAGTCACTTAAACCAGCGATCATGGTGATCGCATCGTCACCGCGTCCGGCACGAACCAATGCGGAGACCGCGTTAAGAGTATTAAACAGAAAGTGTGGCTCGATCTGTTTCCGCAACGCGTCGAGGCGAGCGATCGAAAGTTGCTCATT
>JAFAPG010000842.1 GCA_019247235.1 Acidobacteriota bacterium | reverse complement strand
GAGCAGTCCCACTCTGGGCTTGGCGGTGCCAAAGATACTCCGCGAGTAGATTTCGCCCATCACCGCAAACTGCTTGAGGTTTTGAGGTTTGCAATCGACGTTGGCGCCCACGTCGAGGAGAATTGCCGCCTTGCCCACCGACGTAGGGAACACCGCCGCCAGCGCTGGACGATCTACGCCAGGCAACGCGCCAAGCACCATTTTGGCGGTGGCCATGGCGGCGCCGGTATTTCCCGCGGTTATAAAAGCCGAGGCTTGGCCTTCGCGTACCAGACGTAGGCCCACGCGCATCGAAGAATCGCGCTTGGCCCGCACCGCCTGCCCCACCTTCTCCCGCATGCTGATGGTTTGGCTCGCGTGGACGATCGAAATCGGCAAGGAGCCGGGAAAAGGATGACGGGTAAACTCGGAGCTAAGCAGCGGCTCGGGCCCTACCAACTTGACGTGAATACCAAAGCGTCGCGCCGCCTGAATTGCGCCTTCGACTTCAGGCCTCGGGGCGCGGTCTGAACCCATTGCGTCCAGAGCTATGACGCCAGGCATGGAAGATTTATGTGGCTTCCTTTATTTCCAGCACTTCGCGTCCCTTATAGTAACCGCACTTTGGGCAGGCGCGATGGGGTATTTTGCGCTCGTGACAATTTGGACACTCCGACTGCGGAGGCCGCACGAGAGCGTCGTGAGCGCGGCGAATGCTGGTGCGGCGCTTCGAATGGCGCCGTTTCGGATTCGGCATAGATTCCTCTCTCAAAGCCGGCAACTGCCGGCGGGAGTTTTTAATGGAGCGGGTGGAACTCGTAGCTTGTTTTGCTAATGCTCGAACTTTTCGCGAATATCCTTCAACGCCGACCAGCGTGGATCTTCAAATGGCTCGGCACAACCACACTGTTCGAGATTAAGGTTGCGGCCGCAATGGACGCATAGACCGCGACAATCTTCACGGCAGATTGCCTTTAATGGTAAGGCTAGCAGGATTTGCTCGCGAAGCACATCCTCAAGTAAAAGTCCGCCCCCCTGGTAGTACCCCACCTCGGCTTCGGCCGCTGTGACCGACAGCTCCTCTCTTCCCCCATCCGCACCCTGGGGACGGTAGAGTAGGTCGAACTTCTTCGTTACCTCGCGGCCAATCGCTTCCAAACAGCGGGCGCAGGAGAGCTCGACTGTGATCGAAAACTCTCCGCGGATACGTATGTCATTGATTAGCTCGTGCTTACCGTGATGTTCCTGAACCAGCTGGGCACGTCCAGAACTCTCGAGCTTGCCCTTCTGCCGAATCTCGGGCCCAAACTCGATCGCGCCCGGCGGAATCTCCTCTCGAAACTCGATGGGATGGGCTTCCAATTCGCGGATTTCAATGAGCATCTTTAACCTCCGCACCCGAAAATCTACCGCGCAGGCCGCGGAAGCACAGAAAGCGTAAGTACCCGAGGGAGCTAGACTTAGAATAAAATCCGCTCACCAGGGTGTCAAGGAACGGCCTACCCGAAAGCCCAGGATGGATCGGGGAGCGGCAGCCGATAAGTGGCGCGGATCGCATGCAACACGTTGAGCAACGCGACGAGCTCGATCGTTCCAGCTGGTGTAGGCCGAAGCTCTGGCTCACACGCCTCGAATCCTGGCTCGAGGGAAATCTTCCTACTTCGGTCTTTATTCTATTAGCCGCTGGTCTTCTCGTTCGGCTATGGCATGCTTCAGGGACTTACCTGAACCCCGATGAAGCCCTCCATTTCTTCGTGGCGAACCAGACTACCTGGTGGGGAACGTACAAAGAGAGCCTAATCCTTGCCCATCCACCTTTACTGATTTTTCTCCTCCACCTCTGGCGGCGCCTGGGCACCACCGAGTTAATGCTTCGCCTGCCCTCGATTCTGATGGGGCTCGGAGGGTGCTGGCTGGCTTATCGTTGGCTGCTCCTCCTCGTCGACGAAGCCGTGGCCCTCACGAGCTTGGTGTTCTTGCTTTTTCTGCCGTCTTCGATCGAACTCTCGACTGAGGTTCGCCAATATGCGCTTCTTTTCGGGTTCTCGATGGCCGCCGGCTATCTGCTCGAGCTGGCCTTGAGGCGCAATTCGGTGGCGGCGATGCTCTGCTCTGGTCTGTCGCTCTGTCTGGCCATTGCCTCGCATTATTCGGCCCTGCTTTTTGCCCTGACGCTGGGCCTTTATGCCCTCTGGCGGCTGCGCGAACCGGATCGGCCGCTACAGGTCTTCGCCGCCTGGGAGATCGGGCAAATTGTAGCTCTGGCGCTCAGCTACTTTTTCTATGTCACCCACCTGTCGCAACTGGGAAAGCTTTATGGCGGGGTTAACGCCATGCGTGGATTCATGGGGAACGAGTACCTGAGCAATTCCTACTTCGTAGCTGGCCGGATCAATCCCGTGCTTTTCATCTTCGCGCGCACGGGGGGAGTGTTGCAGTATTTATTCCGACAATCGCTCGTGGGAGATCTAGCCTACCCCATACTCATCGTGGGCTTGGTTCAAATCTTTCGTCACCGCGCTCCTGCTCGCATCGGGCGGCCGCAGCTCGCCTTTCTATTAGGTTTCCCGTTCGTGGCCAATGCCGCGGCCGCCTTGGCTCGGGCCTATCCCTATGGTGGAACTCGCCATTCGTTTTTCTTGCTGCCCTTCGCCACCGCGCTGGTTTCAGCCGGTCTGCTAACCTGGCGCTCGGCCCGGCGTGAGCTCGCAGGCGGCGCTCTGGTCGCCTTGGCCGTGGCCCTGTTTTGCAATCTCGTCCCGGCAAAGCGATTGCCCTACCTCTCGCGCTTGAACCAACGCCAGCAAAACATGCGGGCGGCGATTCAGTTCCTTCGCCAACGCGACCATCAGGCGCCCATTTTTACCGATAACCAAAGCAGTCTCCTGCTGGGCGTCTATCTCTGCGACCAGCGCCCGGTGGAGCTCAATCGCAACGTGCTCGGGTTCAGCAGCTTTGAGTGCGGCAGCCACCGGGTCATTGTGGCCAACCAGTTCATTTTCACTGCCCGAACCTTCTATGATCAGTGGCAGCTTATGATCCGACAATATCGTCTTGCCCCCAATACACCCGTTTGGGTGACACAAATGGGATGGTCCACTTATCTCGCCTTTGAACTCTCAACTTTTCCCCAGCTTCAGCTCCACCCTTACTACTTCGGAAACAATCTGGAGACGTTCGAACTGAAGGCAGGAGAGAAACTGCCTGATCCTGAGCTGCTTCCGACATCATGAGGCTGGTGCATACCATCGAAGAGATGCGCGAACAATCGCGAGCGGCCCGGGCCAAAGCTGGACATTTGGCGCTCGTGCCTACCATGGGGGCGTTGCACCAGGGACATCTATCGCTGGTTCGAGCGGCAGGAGCGCGCGCCAGCGCAGTCGCCGTCTCCATCTTTGTCAACCCCACTCAATTTGCTCCGGGGGAGGATTTCGCCGTGTATCCACGCACCCTGGCTGCCGACCTAAAAGCACTCGAAGCTGAGGGCGTTGAACTGGTTTTCGCTCCTTCGGTCGACGAGATGTACGCGTCCAATAACTTGACTTGGGTGGTGGTCGAAGGGCTCAGCGAACGGCTTTGCGGCGCTTCGCGGCCCGGTCATTTCCGCGGCGTTTCCACCGTGGTTCTCAAGTTGTTGCATATCATTACCCCCGATTCGGCCTTCTTTGGCCAAAAGGACGCTCTGCAAGTCGCCATCATCCGACGCATGGTTCGCGACCTGAATCTGGCGACCACAATTGAGGTCTGCCCCATCGTGCGCGATCCCGATGGCCTGGCACTCAGCTCGCGCAATCGCTATCTCACGCCAGAAGATCGCCAATCCGCCCTGGTTCTCTCCCGCTCGCTGGCCCAAGCCGAGAAGCTATTTAAGGGCGGCGAGCGCAGATCGGATCGTCTGATTCAGGCAGCCAAGCAAGCATTTGCCCGCGAGCCTCGAGCCCGTCTCGACTACTTCGAGATCGTCGACCTGGATACGATTGAGCCCGTCCCGACGATTACGCAACCCGTGCTGATAGCGGTCGCCGCCTTTCTCGGTCGTACGCGTCTGATCGACAACCTGATTCTCACGCCTTAAGCTCCGATGACCTTGCGCCCCACACTCGTGCTGGCCTCCTCGTCTATTCGCCGCCAGCAACTGCTGAAGTGTGCTGGCATTGACTTTGTTTGCTGCCCGGCTCACATCGCCGAGCTTCGCATGCCTCAGGAACCTGGCCTCTCGTTCGCGGAGAGAATGGCGAGAGAAAAGGCACATGCGGTCAGGCCCAAGATGCCCGGTCATGCGGTCCTTGGTGCCGACACGGTTGTCGAGGTAGAGAAACAAGTGCTGGGGAAACCGGCCAATGCCGAGGACGCCGCGCGCATGCTGCGTTTACTCTCCGGCCGCTCGCATCAGGTGACCACCGGAGTTTGCCTTGTGGGCGATGGCTTTGACGACCTGCGTTCCGAGACGACGAAGGTTTATTTCTTGCCCCTAGCCGAAAACGACATCGAGGAGTACGTGGCCACAGGGGAGCCACTCGATAAAGCTGGGGCCTACGCGATTCAAGGAAAAGCCTCGCGCTTTATTCAATACTGGGAGGGCGATTATACGAACGTGGTAGGACTTCCGCTGGGGCTAGTGCGGCGCATGCTCCTCGAGCACGGAATCATCCGCTCGGACTAAGCTTTCTTTTGCGGATCGTTTTCGTGGTCCTTCATAGCGGATTTGAAGTTCCGAATACCTTCGCCCAATCCCTTGCCCAGAGCCGCAAACTTGCTGGGACCAAACAACAGCAGGGCGATGCCCACGATTAGCAGGATGTGCCAGGGTGAAAATAGTTCCATAAGCCCCTCCCCCGTGCTCTATCGAGGATTCTAGGCCAGCAAGGAGGGGCAGTCAAAAAACCGATCCCCGGTCGAGCCCCTGCTTGGCCACGATCTTGCCGCGCTCCTTGTCCAGATAAGTCCAGGGCAAAACCGCATCATGGGTGAAGATTGTGAGCCAGGCCTCGGGAATGGCGCGCGCGTAGTATCGCTTGCGGCTCTCGATGGTCTCAAGCGGGTAGAGATCAAAGGCCATGACCCAGTTCACATCGAGGTGTGCGCTGGTGGGGATGAGATCCGAGATATAGCAGGCGGTTTGCCCCTGGCTTTGCATCAGAATGGCTTGCATGTCGCGGGTGTGGCCGGAATAGACTTCGACGGAGATTCCGGGAACGATTTCCTGCTTGCCCATGAGCAAATGCATTTGGCCGGTGGCGAGAAGCGGGTCATAGTTATCCGCGAAATAGCTGACCGAATCGCGCTGGTCCTCGTGCGCGTGCTTCCATTCCCCTTTTTGCACGTAGTAGCGGGCCTTGGGGAAAGTCGCTACCGGGGCGTGGTTTTTTCGCAAGGTATTCCATCCGCAATGATCAAAGTGCAGGTGGGAATTGATGACCACATCGATGTCCTCCGGGGCCAGGCCCAGGGCGCTTAAATTCTCGAGCAGCTGGGCAGGCTGGCCATAGATTTCCGCCATCTTCTCGGGCAGTTTGTTGCCCATCCCGGTTTCGATCAGCACCGTCTGTTCTCCGGTGCGCACCAGGACCGAATTCAGGCCACTCGGAACTCGATTTTTCTGGTCACTCGAAAGCTTCT
>JAFAPG010000720.1 GCA_019247235.1 Acidobacteriota bacterium | reverse complement strand
CAAACCACGTCAGGCTCAACCAGCAACGCGCTAATTTCGAAAGGCGCAACTTGCGGAGGTGAAAACATCACATATTTCCGCATGTTCATGTCAAAGTAACCGAACGCCCCCACGCCACAGCTGCTTTCTCCGTCGTAATACTGATTGCCGAGCCAGACGCGATCATCTTCCAGCTGGTACGGTCCCATCACTTCCTGACGGCCGTAGTCGTAGTCCTTTGTTTGCATGGGAGGCAAGCTGTGGTTATAGTCCTCAAGACGCAATTTTTTATATGTCGCAAGATCGCTTTGTGGCAACGGATAGAACTTAGGCCTCGAAGCTGTTTTCTCGATCACACCGTGGGAGCGAATTCCAAAGCCATCGGTGCTCCGCTCCAGGTAAAATGGCCCGCTCAGATGAAGCGGCGGCTCGTGCGGAACAGCATTTTGCTTCGAAGTAACCAGGACAGCTGAGGCCGCCATCAGCGCAAGGAACCGGACCGCGCCCATATCTTGATCCTATAGACTAGTGTCTCAACGTCCCTGCCATGCCCGTCGCCGCGCTCTTCGATATCCACGCAGACCTTCCGGCTCTGGAAGCTGTGCTCGAGGAAATTCGTCGCCTCGGCGTGGAAAGGTGGTGGTCGGAGGCGATGTGCTTCGGGGTCCCATGCCGCGCGGAAACCACTTCAGAAGGGCCTCACTGTGCAAGGCTGAGGTCTAATCGAACTATGCCTCTCGATCGCCAGAATATCTCTTCTGGAGCCAAGTGGGAAGACATCGTTGGTTACAGCCGCGCGGTCCGCGTCGGGAACCGAATCTACGTTACCGGCACCACCGCCACCGGTGAGCACGGGGAAATCGTCGGCCCGGACGATGGGTACCGGCAGACGGTCCAGGTCATCCGCAACATTCAACGAGTTCTCGAACAAGCGGGCGCGACGCTCTCAGATGTCGTTCGCACGCGTATGTTTGTCACCGACATCCAGCGATGGGAAGAATACGGCCGTGCGCATCGTGAATTCTTCGGCGATATTCGCCCTTGCGCCACTATGGTCGAAGTGCGCGCTCTCATTGATCCAGCCATGCTCATTGAGATAGAAGTGGACGCCGAACTGTAGGGTCAGCCTAGCTTCTCTTTCAACAGCTTGTTGACGGCGGCCGGATTCGCCTGCCCTCGACTCGCCTTCATGATTTGGCCCACCAGGAATCCTATTACGGTCGTCTTGCCGCTCTTATATTGATCGACTTGTTTCGGATAGTTCACGATCACGTCATCCACAATCGCTTCCAGTGCGCTGCTATCGGAAATCTGCCGCAGCCCTTCGCGATCGAGAACAGCGGTGGCTGAATCACCGCTCTCGAACATTTTGGATAGCACTTCTTTCGCGAGTTTGCCCGAGAGTTCGCCACGATTGATCAGTGCGACCAGTTCGCCCAGATGCTCCGGACTGACTGGCGCCGCAGCTATATCTCTTTGAGCAGCTTTCAGTAGCGCCATCAGGTCCCCCGTAACCCAGTTAGCTGTGGCGCGCCCGTCGCCGCTCGCTTTTGCGGCCGTTTCGAAGTAATTGCCAATTTCACGTGTCGACGCCAACACCTGCGCATCGTATTCGCGCAATTGGTATTGGCGGACGAAACGCTCGCGGCGGTCTGCCGGTAACTCCGGAATTTTGCGCTGTACCTCGTTCCGCCAATGATCGCTCACGCGCAGCGGAACCAGGTCGGGTTCCGGAAAATAGCGATAATCGTGCGCTTGCTCTTTGCTTCGCATCCCTACCGTCCGTCCGACCGGAACATCGTAGAGCCGCGTTTCCTGCACCACCTTGCCGCCGGACTCGAGCACCGCCACCTGCCGCTCGATCTCGTGCTCCAGTGCCATCCTCAGAAACCGGAAGGAATTCAGGTTCTTCACCTCCACCTTCGTGCCTAACACTTCAGACCCTCTCAACCGTACCGACACATTGGCATCGCAGCGCAGCTGCCCTTTCTCCATATCGCAATCCGAAACGCCGATGTACTGCATCATCTGTTTCAGTTCCGTGAGGTATGCGTAGGCTTCCTCCGGCGAGCGCATATCAGGGTCGCTCACAATTTCGATCAGGGGCGTCCCGCAGCGGTTGAGGTCCACGTAAGTGTAACGATCGGAATCTTCGAAGCCGTCATGAATGCTTTTGCCAGCGTCGTCTTCCATGTGCATACGCGTCACTCCGATCCGCTTCTTGCTCTCGCCGCCAGGGATGTCGACATAACCATGCTCGGCCAGCGCTTCGTCGTACTGCGAGATTTGGTATCCCTTC
>JAFAPG010000695.1 GCA_019247235.1 Acidobacteriota bacterium | reverse complement strand
TATTGCATCGCGTTTCCTGCCCTCGTCGAGCGAGGCTTCAACATGCGCTGCAGATAACGAGCACCAGCAAGCTGGGTGAGAAAAAACAAAACAAGGCTGATGTTCGATAGGGCCGAGAACCAAATGGCCTGCTCCCGTGTAATCCGGCTGCTTGTGGCCATCAGGCCAAGCACCAGTCGCACATAGAGCAAAGCGGCAGGTACGCAAATGGCCAGTACTAAATAAGCGAGATTCCTACCCTGATACCTGGTGAGGTCATGTCCGCCACGACCGGATTCCACGGAACCAAGATCGCACGCCAGCACCGTCATTCAGAGACATTGCAATATTTGCAGCTTGCATCGGAAGTTGATTCTAGTACGCAATCCGAGAAGTAGCGAGTATCCAGTAGGTTAGCCGCTGGTACCTCCTTCGGCAATTACATTGCTGTGCAGTATTTCGGAGGAGACCAAACCATGAAAAAGCAAATGGTAATTGCATGCCTCGCTTTGAGCGGGTTTATGGGCGATACAACAGTGCTACAGGCACAGTCTACTTCTTATCACCGCCATCACCATCGAACGCATCATCGCTATGTCAGACATGACGGGCGAGCGCAGACGATCAAGCGCACAGGTATTGGCGCCGGCGCGGGTGCCGCTGTAGGTGCGCTGGTAGGTGGAGGGAAGGGTGCAGCAATCGGCGCAGCCGCGGGTGGCGCGGGCGGCTTCGCTTACGATCAGCATAAGAAGCACGAAGAGCGGCGAGATCAGTGATGAAGTTCTCGACGCGGACAAATCCTATGCAGCCATGTTTGGCGAAAATCCAAACCGAAGCGACACGAGCGGGTGAACCGAGCGCGCAGGCACGCGCTGCCAAGGATTAGCGGAGCAGCCGACCCAAGGCAGCTTGCGAGTTCTCCTGACGATTCAGCGTAAATGCAAATAGCGTGTCACCGGCCGCGATCAGTACGTATTGCTTGCCGTCGATCATGTAAGTGATCGGACCAGCGCTGGCGTTTGCAGTCATGCCAGCATGCCAGAGGATTTTTCCATTCGTCGGGTCTAAGGCGATGATGTTCTTCTGATTGCTCGTGAACAGCAGTTTGCCGGCGGTAGTCAGCATCGATGCGAGGCCGCTACCGCTCGGCCAATCGTGATGCCAGGCGATGTTGCCGGTCTTGTAATCGATGGCCAGCAAAGCTCCGCCATCGCCACCGGCAACTCTGTCAATCCCTGCCCACCCCTCAGGTCGTGCCTCGGTGTCCGTCAGATAGAACATGCTGAAAGCCCGATTGGA
Source organism: Acidobacteriota bacterium (assembly GCA_019247235.1). Lineage (GTDB taxonomy): Bacteria > Acidobacteriota > Terriglobia > Terriglobales > Acidobacteriaceae > Gp1-AA145. The sequence goes on along the minus strand of JAFAPG010000695.1, from coordinate 1,224 downwards.
GCCTACGTAAAGCAAGCCCGTCTCAGGATCAAAGCTCGGCGCCGGCCAGTTAGTTGCCCCGCTTGATGCAGGAGAAACTAACACACCGTCGACAGTTGGAAACTTAGCAGGATCTGGAATAGGTTGGCCCTTTTCGTTTAGTCCCTTTGTCCAATTCAAAGTCTGGATGAACGGCTTTGTCAAGATATGCTGGCCATTGGTGCGGTCCAATACGAAAAAGAATCCGTTCCGGCTCGCCTGTAAAAGCAACTTCCGTGGCTTACCATCGATGGTTGCGTCCACCAGAACGGGAGTTTCGGCAGCATCCCAATCATGCACATCGTGTGGCGAAACCTGGTAGTACCACACAAGCTTCCCTGTATCTGGATTTATGGCAATGACAGAACAGGTGTAGAGGTTGTCCCCTTTACGGCTCTTATCCGCCATAACCGGATTCGGATTGCCCGTTCCAATGAAATAGAGGTTTAGTTCCGGATCGTAAGTTCCCGGCATCCAGGTCTGGCCGGTTCCGTGCGCTGCTGCATATTCATTTGGCCATGTTTCAATTCCGGGCTCACCTTTGCGTGGCGTTGTCCACCATTTCCATTGAAGAGCGCCGGTCTCCGGGTCGCGCGATTCAAGAAACCCTGGATTGTCCAGGTGGTCGCCACCGATTCCCACCATTATGTGATCGTCTATTACGTCCGGCGCCACCGTAGAGGTGTAGTCAAGCTTAGGATCGACGATCTCCACTTTCCAGCGCTCCTTCCCGGTAGTGGCATCAAGGCTGACTAAATGGCTGTCCGGGGTTTCGAAGAACAGCCAGTTTCCGTACATCCCAACGCCTCGATTCCCAATAGTGCTCCCGGTATTCGGAGGATATCCGTAGTGCCAGAGTTCACGGCCTGTGCGGACATCAGCCGCCCAGACGTTGTTGGGCGCGGTGAAGTAAAGCATGTCGTTGACGAGAAGTGGTGTCGATTTTATTGTGATCGCTGTGTCGGCGCTGCTGCCCAAAAAACGTGCGGCCCAGGCAAGTGACAAGTTATGAACGTTTGACGAATCAATTTGGGCGAGCGAGCTAAACCGGCGCCCCGAGTAATCGCCGTTGTATGTGGGCCACATATTCGGGGAGGGTTTGAGTAAGGCGGCCCGATCCAGGCCTTGACCAATGGCTGTAAATGGGAGCGCACCCAGAGTAAGTGGGAAAAGATACCGGAACAAATTCATTTCAAACTCGCGAGG
>JAFAPG010000646.1 GCA_019247235.1 Acidobacteriota bacterium | reverse complement strand
GCTCGCGATTGATATTGCGAATTCCCACTTCGCAGATCGAAGCTCCATGCCAGGAGGCAAGCGCGGGAATGAATCGATGCAACTCCCCGTAGAGCGGCACTTGCTCGAGAATCTCCCGCCGATAGGCCTTGAATGTGGTACCGAAATCGTGGATATCGACACCGCTCAGTTTGGCCATCAGCCAATTAGCGCAGCGCGAAGGAATGCGACGCAGCCAGAGGTTGTCTATTCGTTGCTTACGCCAACCACTAACGATATCGTAGCCCTCAGAAATCTTCTCGATGAAAAGGGGTATATCGGCCGGATCGTGTTGCAAGTCCCCGTCCATGGCAACGATGTATTCCCCGCGGGCGTGATCAAATCCCGCCGCCAGCGCCGACGTCTGCCCAAAGTTTCGCCGCAGCCGGACCACGGTGACACGGCTGTCCACGCCGGCAATTTGCCGCAGCAAGTGGAAGGTATGGTCGGAGGAGCCGTCATCCACCAGCACGATCTCAAAACTCTCGCCATTCGCCTCCATCACCGCTTTGAGTCGGTCGTAGAGATCGGTAACGTTCTCCTGCTCATTATGCAGAGGGACTACGAGCGAGTATTTAGGCATGAAATTTCTATTATAGTCGAGGCTTCATCGTAGGGAAGTTACGTTCAGGAATCCCGAGAGAGGCTGCGAGTCATGAGCATGCGGCCGAGCAGGCTTCTAAGCCACCGCGTTGGGTGGGCGGGAACGGCCAGCTTACTCGAGTTGTTGTCAAGATTCTCACGCGGGTGGCTGCAGGTGAGCTCGCCAACCATCGCACCCAACTTACACATCCTAGCCAACAATAGCGATCTCGTTAGTCTAGGATGCAAGCGATAAACGCTCTGGATTTAACAGCTCTGTCCTAATTTGGGGTCGCTGGAGCTTCACTATAATTCCTCGAGCTTACGGTTTCATACGGAGGAAGTCATGGGTACTGAAAATGAGGTCTCTCAATCACGCCGCTCATTACTGCGCCACACTATGATGGCGGGTACAAGTCTGGCATTCGCACCTCGCCTCTGGACTGGACAGGTGGTCGACAACCGTCAGTCGGCGAAAATGAGCGATCACGAATTTGAGTTTGGCGAAGCGGGGATCATGTCGCTTCAACAGAAAATGAAGTCGGGAGAGATTTCTGCGCGCTCATTAACCGAAGCTTACCTCGCACGCATCGCCAAAGTGGATCAGCAAGGTCCAGGCTTGCGAAGCGTCATTGAAGTCAACCCTGATGCACTTGCCATTGCCGAAGCGGTTGACAAAGAACGCCGCGACAAAGGTCCAGGCGGTTGGCTGCATGGAATTCCTGTCCTGGTGAAAGACAACATCGATACCTCGGATCGAATGCAGACCACCGCCGGATCCCTAGCTCTTGTCGGCTCAAAACCAGCAGCCGACGCCGAAGTTGTTCGCAGATTGCGCCAAGCGGGCGCTGTCCTCGTGGGCAAAACGAACCTGAGTGAGTGGGCAAACATTCGCTCCAGCCACTCGACTAGCGGTTGGAGTGGACGCGGCGGACTTACGAAAAATCCTTATGCCCTCGATCGCAATGCCTGCGGCTCCAGCTCTGGATCCGGAGCCGCCGTCTCCGCCAACTTGTGCTCAGTCGCCGTGGGCACCGAAACCGATGGCTCCATTGTTTGTCCCGCATCCGCCAATGGCATCGTGGGCCTTAAGCCAACCCTCGGGCTCATCAGCCGGGCAGGTATTATCCCCATCGCTCACAGTCAAGACACGGCCGGTCCAATGGCACGCACGGTTCAGGATGTCGCCATACTGCTTGAGGTCCTGGCGGGAGTGGATCCGCGCGATGACGCTACCTCCGCGTCGACGGGAAAAACTCCAACCAAATACCTTTCGTCGCTCGATCCGAATGGTCTACGCGGGGCACGCTTAGGTATCGCACGGAGGTATTTTGGCTTTAATGACGCCGTCGATGTCCTGATGAATCAGCTTATTCAGGAGATGAAAAATGCCGGTGCCATTATCGTTGATCCAGCGGACTTGGACTCTCACGGTAAATTCGATGAGACCGAACTGCTGGTACTGCTCTACGAGTTGAAAACAGATCTCAATCGCTATTTAGCGTCTCGGACCGACGCTGAGGTAAAGACTCTCGCCGAGTTGATTGCCTTTAATAAGAAAAATAAGGATCGCGAGATGCCGTACTTCGCACAAGACTTATTCGAGAAGGCACAAGCCAAGGGACCGCTTTCAGAGAAGGAATATACGGCCGCGCTCGCCGCCAATCATTCTCTTGCTCGGGAGCACGGGATAGATGCCGTGATGGAGAAATTCCACCTCGACGCGCTGGTGGCGCCGACTGGAGCGCCGGCCTGGCTCACGGACTTGATTAATGGTGATCATGCCGTGGGAGGGAGTTCCAATGCGGCCGCAGTCGCCGGTTATCCCAATATCAACGTCCCCGCCGGATTCATCTCTGGGCTACCGGTCGGAATCTCGTTCTTTGGCCGGGCATGGAGCGAGCCCACTCTGCTGAAAATCGCCTATGCTTTTGAACAATTGGTGAAGGCGAGGAAAGCTCCGCAGTTTCTACAAACCGTCCATACGTGAAAGCTTTTATTCGTAGCGTAGGGCCTCGATGGGATCTAAGTTCGAGGCGCGCACCGCGGGGAGCATACCACTGGCAACGCCCACCACGGCGAGGATAATGGTCGAGATCAAAAGGACTTGCGGGGCTACGATCAGCCGAATATCCCCCGCCTCCGCATGGGTGGCGAGCGCGCTATAGAGCGTTAAGCGGCCAACCGATAAGGACACCAGATAAGAAAGCACGATGCCGCACACACCGCCCACGGCGGTAATGACCATGGCCTCCGCCAAGAATTGATAGAGAATATCTCGTTTGCGCGCGCCGAGCGCCTTTTCCACCCCAATTTCCCGGGTTCTTTGCGTCACCGAAACCAGCATCATGTTCATCAGCCCGACGCCACCGATTCCCAGCGTGATTGTGCCAATGAAGGCAAGAAGAACTTTGAGCGCAAGAGTAATGATGCTGAACTGCTCGAGCTGTTTCTGCGCGTCGAAGATCATGACTGCCCGCTCATCAGTTGGCTTGAAGTTGTGCTGCATGGCGAGGGCTTCGCGGATGGTTTTGGTCATCTTGTTGTGGTCGAGTCCGAATGAGTCGAGCCACATGCCGCTCAGGTAGTGATTATCGCGAAGGACATCCATTGAATTGTA
>JAFAPG010000804.1 GCA_019247235.1 Acidobacteriota bacterium | reverse complement strand
TTGGCTTACCCCTTGTTGAAGCAACTTCGCCGCTTTCATCCGGCGCCGCTCCAAACCCATAAAGTCCCGCTGCACACCCGCTGCATTGCCCATGCAACAATCCTGGCACATGTATCTATATTATGCACCTCGCGCCCTGCGATGTTCAACGCCCACGGATGAAAGCCACTCTCCGCTCCCGCGACCGCAATCAACACCTCACGCGGAATGTTCTCACGCGAGGCCACTAGGACGTATGGATTATCCGCGTCGGTTGATGGTGCAGGTGTTGGAGTTGGAGCAGGTACGAAAGTTACTCCAGGTGGCGGTGCAGATAATGGTGATGGCGATTCACTCACAGTAGCATCTGGGCTGGCCGTTTCCGTGGTTATGGGACTCGCAATCGAAGTTGCCGTATCGGTGGCCGTGGTATTTCCTGGGGCTGAAGTATCTTCCTGGTTACAAGAGTGTATTAGAAAGCCAGCTACGACCAGCGCCACCAAAGTTTCATAGAAGTATTTCTGGCCGCCGCTGTATTGATAGGCCTTGACCTCGCCTGTGTGGCGCAATCTGATCGTTGTAGAGGCAGGATCCGGAGCATTCCGACTCTTGAGTAGGGCTTGCTTGAAGTCCTTCGCACTACTAAACCTCGCGCTAGCACTCATCTGCAAGGCTTTGTCAACTAGCTCGGCTACACCAAGGGAACAACTGGCGATGCTGGAAAGGGGCGGAAACTGGCATGGCGGATACTGCATCGGATCGCGGCCCGATAACAGATAGTGCATCATCGCCCCAAGTGAATACAGGTCAGAGCGCGGCTCAACTTTACCGCTGAACTGTTCAGGAGCGGCATAACCGGTCGTGCCAATCATAGTCGCGGTTTTAAGAGGCTGGAAATACCTCGAAATACCAAAGTCGATGAGTTTTATTTGACCATCTTTTGTGATCATCACATTGGATGGCTTCATGTCCCTATACAGGACTGTTGGTTTGCGCTTATGCAAATAATCGAGAGTGTCAAGGATCTCTATGCTGGTACTAACAATCCAATCTTCCGAGGGCAGACCGCGCTTCGCGACTCGGTCTTCAATGGTTTCTCCGTTTACGAATTCCATTACGAGGTAATGAGAATTGTTCTCGCTGAATGCGTCGTAAATTTAGGAATATGTCTGTCGTCCAATTCTGGAGCAAATCCGCTTCACGCTTAAACGCTGCAACGGCTTGTACCCTATCCGTTGCATTAGTGAAGCTATCGATCATTTCAGCTACCGCACATTGCCTGTTGTTAAGGCGTAAATCTTCCGATAGGTAGACCTGCTTCATTCCGCCGCCGCCGAGTAATTGCACGATGCGGTAGCGCTTTACTAGGATTGACTTAAGAACTGCCATTGATGGCTCGTCTTCGCTTAAGCATAACACAGGCTGCTGTTAGTGCTACGAGTTGACGCGACCATCCACCTGTGCTTAAGGAGCTTTGGTCATCACAGATGACCTTGTCAAGGCTCAACAGAAAAGGTAAGCACCGCAAAGAGACGTTCAACTTGAAATGCCAGCTTGTCTCGACGCAATCACTGTGGCAAAGCGAACAACCTGCTCGAAGCGACGACCGCCCGCTTCGTATACGCCCGCCTCACAATCGGTAAGGGTTACTGACGACGCCAGCCGCTCCAGAGCGACCTTCGCCACCAAGCCTTCGGGCTGATCAAAAACAATTTCGTGGTAACTGGGAGGGATTGTCTTTATTGTCTCTGCGGTATGCACGCTAAGAATATGGAGCGTCGAAGATTCGGATTTGGAGCTGAGCACGGGACGACTATGAGTGGCGCTGAGGAGTCGGCTTATTGGTAAGCCCCCTGAATTTGGATCAGCGTCCCGGTTGCATTTTAGCTCGCAACATCAAGCATTTGGTCGTCAGCCGTTTTCGCTACGCCACATATATGAGCACGGGTCAAAGAAACCTGGCGGCCGCATAAGGCCCGTCAGCTATCCTCGCGCACTGTCCATCTGCTTGAGGGGCTCTGTGGTCTCTTGATCGCGTCAACGAGAGGCCTAATGAGGGCAATAACACAGTTGACTCACCCGCAAATGGCCTGATAAGTCTGTGGGATATGGTCAGGTTTAAGGGTGAAAGTTTTTATCGGCTTTCACAACTTCTTAGCACACTGAGTGCAGTGCATCATGGATCAATGGTTGGCGCGAAAATGCTGCTTGAAGCCTTCGAAAAAGAATTTGAGATTCCATTAGTGCGATTTGCTGACCCACAGTTTCTTGGAAGTCCACCAGAAGAAATGCGCGCAAGTTTCAAGACAATATTAACGCGCGACCGAGCCCATTTAGCTAATGCGGGACTTCGTATCTCAATAAAATCCCTAGACCGGTTCCTAGCAGCCATTGAAAATCCAGACGCGGCGATGAGCGAGTGGGTGGATAAGGCAGATGAACTTCACAGGATCATTCAGGACGAACTAGAAGATATAGAATTGTGGCAAGTATCACAGGCCCAATTGAAATATCTTGACACCGATCCCTTCGGCTTAATTGAACAAAACAAGTTCGCTTCTGCGTGGCGCGACATAGAAGGGGCAGGCAGATGCGTCGCATTTGACTGCGGTACCGCATGTGTTTTTCACCTAATGCGGGTCATGGAAGTGGGACTCAGAGCGCTAGGAAGTTCTTTGAACAATCCAGACCTTGACCCAAAGCGTAATCCAACTTGGGAAACCATCCTCCGCAAGTCCGATGATGAGTTGCGTAAACCCCTGAAGGATCGTTCGCCGGAATGGCGCAGCGATGATGGTTTCTTTTCGACAGCGACAGCTAACTTGCGCGCTGTTAAAGACGCTTGGCGCAATCCCACATTACATGTGGAGCGAGATTATACACCAAGCGATGCAGAAGATGTGTGGACTGCTGTACGTGCATTTATGCGTTATCTAGCCAAAAAATTAGGCTAAACAATAGTCTAACCGTTTTTTCTAATAGCTTTTTTGTGCAGTATCTGCTTTTGCCTGATTGGTTTAGTAATAATTTTAGTTGCAAACACCTGTTGAACAAGATTAATAAATTTTTCGCGTGGGGTATCACCTGGCACGTCGGGAAACTTCATTTTTTCTTTTGGCATCCTCTCCCCTGTCGTGGTTTAGAATTACGTCGTAGGAGTTGCGTTTTTACCGGTCAGTTCTTTATATGTAAGCCGTCGTCCAAAAGCAGTGCTGGCAGTTTCCATAAATCGGCTACCATCATTGTCCTTGCGCTCGTTGTACCGAAATGCCTGTTCATCGAGATAGCGAAACAAATGGAAGGGCTCAACGCTAACGTAGGTTCCTTTGATGCTGCGTTTAAGAAGCGACCAAAAATTCTCAATTCCATTAGTATGCACATTGTCGTGCACATACTCTTCAGCGTGATTCACGAATTGATGCACATAGTCTTTATCGAGTCCAGTATAAGACGCAAGTTCGTCAGTATACAGTTCAGCGCCAGTGGCAACGTGTTCGCGAACGTGAGCTTGCAGAGTTTTCTTCTTGCGATTCTTCACGTGAGTGACGTGGACCTTGCCGGTTTCACGGTCCAACAAGCCAACAACCAGTTCTTTGCCCGCTCCGCCGGTGCCGTGAATCTTCTCAGCTTTCTTATCCTTGTGCATAAAACGGGCGGCTCCGCCGATAAATGTCTCATCAGCCTCGACCGGACCAGTTCCACCCATCTTCTCGAAACTGCCGCGCTGCATGGCCTTGCGGATGCGATGGAGCATGAACCACGCGGTTTGCTGAGTAACTTTCAGATCTCGCGCAACTTCATAGCTGCTGACTCCGTTTTTACAATTGACAATCAACCACATGGCGACCAGCCACTTGTCGAGCGGCAATGGGCTATCTTCGAATATGGAGCCGACTTTGATCGAAAATTGCCGTCTGTCGTGACCCTGACTACATTTCCAAAGCCGCCGTGTTTTCAAGAAGCTGACTTTCTTGTTTCCGCAAATTGGACAGGCTACGCCGTCCGGCCAGCGGATGGCGACCAGCAACGCCAAGGCCCGGTCAGGGTCAGAAAAGTAACAAACCGCTTCGAGCAAGGTGTTGGGCCATGCGATCTCTTCCATGCCCTCAATCTAGCAGGGAACAACGGGTGAGTCAACTAGGTTATTACCCAAGTTCGCTTCATGTTCTCCTCCTATTAGCTATTTCAAATTAGAAGTTGACAGTGCACGCTCCGCCGCGTTGGTCAGAGGGTCGTGCTTTGTGGGCTAAAGAAGATGGGTCGAGCTGGATAACTTGCCGGTGCCGCCCGGCTACGGCGTGATCCTAAAGGGATCAGGTGCCAAATGGAGGTGAGCGGGCCAGCTTTGATTGCATTGCCGTTATCCGGTCTACAGCCGAACCCTGGTTGTTCGTGAGGTCTTGCACGAGGTGTTTGATCACGTCCTGCTGGAAGTCCTCCGTGAGCCTCCTTGACGTCATGAGCGCTCACCACCTCACGCAGCTTCCCGCGTTAACACAAAACAGCCCAGCAAAGCAAGCTCAAGCGTAGCAGGACGCGCGATCCAAGCCACTTAGTCTCCTTAAAACTTAGTAAGATGGTTAAACTTTTCAGAACAAGCGAAAGAACGTGAGCAACGCCACACGTTTTCCACGTAGCACCGCGCATAGCATCGTCGCTATAAGGCGCCGAGGCTCCAGACTTTTTTTTCAACGAAAGTGGCGCGAAAGGACATAATCGAACCACTTGTACTGCCACTTTTGCTGTCCGGGATTTGTGTATATGTTCTCCAAACGCTCAGGCACTCCATCCAGGAAGATTCACCGCATCAGATCGGCGAAGCTATCGCCGACTGGTACGCCAGTCTCTAAAATGCGCAGGCGTTTTAATCGGCGCGGAGCATAGGAAGGGAAATCAACTATGGCGGATGTTGAATTCGAAGTACGCGATCACATCGGATATGTGACACTGAATCGGCCCGAAGCTGCCAATGCGCTGAATGCGGAAGTCGCACGCCAGCTCGATGAGGCTGCGCTTCAATGCGACGAGAATCCTGAGGTCCGGGCGGTGCTGATGACCGGGGCGGGCCGGATGTTCTGTGGCGGGGGCGACCTGAAAGCCTTTGCCGCGCAATCCCCGGAGCGCCTGCCAGCTTATCTCAAGTCGGTTACCTTTTATTTTCACGAAGCCATTCACCGCTTCGCGCGGATGCG
>JAFAPG010000397.1 GCA_019247235.1 Acidobacteriota bacterium | reverse complement strand
CGGCAGAACTTCCAGGATCTAATCGAGAAGAATGCAGTGGACGTAATCGGGCCGGACCCGGAAGACGTGGGCGGAATCGGAGAACTGAAGTGGATCGCCGAGTACGCCGACCTCCACGGCATCCTGGTCGCCCCTCACGGCATCTTCGACGGACTCATCGGCCTCGCCGCACACGTCCACATGGCAGCCGCGCTGCCGCAAAACTACATCGCGTTCGAGTATCCATTCGGTCAGCCGGAGTGGTGGTACGACATCGTCGAGGGTCTGCCCAATCCGATCGTCAAGCGTGGCTTCATCGATGTGTGGGACCGCCCGGGGCTGGGAGTCAGCTTCAATGTCCAGGCCGCGAAACAGCACCTCGGGGAGGACGACCGTCACTTCTTCGATTGAGGCCCATTGCTTGAAACAGATTGGTTTCGGATTTACCCAGTGAAAATGGTGCGATATGGTTCGAAATTGAAACGCCCGAAAGTCTTGCGACGGAAAGACTCACGGTACATTACTCCGTTCAGAACAGGATGCTTGCTTCGGGTGAGATTGCTCAGAAATGTTTATCACGGATATACTGCACCCGTTCAATCTTTTCATCTTCCCAATTGCTGACATGAGACGCGGCCAAACCGGTTTTTTGGGTACTTACCTCACACGACAGTGGGGCACCGAATACCGCGGGATTCGATTGAATGCATAGACTGCGACTGGGCTTCCACTTCGGTTTAGCAATTTTAGTTTTCTCATTGCTAAAGGTCTCGGCACAGAATTTTAGCGAGGTTCAGCCCTCGCCGGCGCAGCTCGCCTGGCAAGATCTGGAGTTTGGGGTCATCATTCATTTTGGCCCAAATACCTTTCTCGACCGGGAGTGGGGGGATGGCACGGCGCGGCCAGAAGTGTTCGCCCCCACGGCATTCGATCCCGAACAGTGGATGCGCGCCATCAAAGCGGCGGGAGCCAAATATGTAGTATTTGTCGCCAAGCATCATGATGGCTTCTGCCTCTGGCCGACGCGTCAGACTGACTACAGCGTGAGGAACAGCCCTTGGGAAGGCGGGCAGGGCGACGTGGTGGGTCGGGTCTCAGAGGCGGCACACAAGTTCGGTCTCAAATTTGGCATCTACTTGTCGCCTTGGGATCGGCACGAACCCAAGTATCAAGACTCTTCCGCCTACGACAACTACTACATTGCACAACTGCAGGAGCTCACCAGCCGGTACGGCGATCTGGTCGAATTCTGGCTGGATGGTGCCGGCAGCGAAGGTCACGTGTACAATTTTTCTCGGATGGTTGAGAATCTGCACATCAACCAGCCCAACACACTGGTATTTGCCGATGCTGCGCTATTTGACTTTGGTGACATTCGCTGGGTGGGCAATGAAGAGGGAACCATCCCCTATGAAAACTGGAACGTGCTCGATCGGCACGGCTACTTGCGCTGGCGACCGGTCGAAGCGGACACGCCATTGCACAAAGGGCACTGGTTCTGGCATGCGCATGACCAGAGCGCTCTTAGAAGCGTGGACGAACTCACGGCCATCTACCACCAGACGGTGGGGCGTGGCGGCCAGTTAATGCTCGGCCTTGCTCCGGACACTAGGGGTGTTTTGCCCGAGGAAGACGTTAAACGACTGAAAGATTTTGGGGTGGCTCTTGCCCGGCGCGAGAACCTTATCGTTAAGGAACACGTTCGCAATCCAGTAACTGAAGCCGCATTGGATGGAGATCCTGACACATTCTGGTCCGCCCCTCCTGGTTCTCATCACGCTCTGCTCGAGGTCGATTTCAGGAAACCAGAAACCTTCGATCACTCGCTCGTCATGGAGTGGCTCAATTTAGGTCAACATATTGAACATTATCGGGTGGAGGCCTGGGATGGGCAGAAGTGGACGACCCTCGCCGACGGGCAGGCAATCGGGCATAAGCGAATTGACAGTTTTCCCGCGGTTACAAGCTCGCGCCTGCGCCTGGACATACTCGACTCAACCGGAGAGGCTCGAATTCGCGAGTTTCAGGTCTTTCGTCTGGCATCGGCAGGACAGCTGAGGCGGTATTGATCACCATCCTGACAATTCAGAAGAGTCCAGGCGAACGCGATGAGTTTGTATAAGCCCAATCGAGCTCCGCTTTTGTGCCGGCCAGAGGCCGGCTCAAGCTTTACAGTTGCCTAAAGGCTAGCCTGTTCCCGCCGGAGTATTAATATCGCTTCGCGTCATTGACTGGCTCGCCGTCCCAAATCCCAAGACGCAGGCATTAACTCGGTCGGCATTTGTGAGCGCAGTCAACGCTTCCGCGCGATAAAGCTCACAATGCCTTGCTCCATATTCGGAGTCGTTCTCCAGCCGACGGGCTTCGTGCCACACATCCGCGGAAGTGTGCACCTTTCTTCTGCTATCAGCAATCATGGCCGCCCGAGTTTTTGATGGTGCCGTGATACACCATGCGAACGTTACCCAGACGAAGCTCTGCTCGTCTCAAGTACTCCTGCTGCTCTTTGGGGAGCGATACAAA
>JAFAPG010000956.1 GCA_019247235.1 Acidobacteriota bacterium | reverse complement strand
TGGCAGAAGCCCACCGAACCAGCCAGGACGCAAGTCGCCGGCTCCAAGAGGTTGAGAGCCGTCTGGCACATCTGGACGAAGAAATCGCGCGCATGCAAACAACATCAAGCAAGGAAGCCTTGGGGGAAGAAGAAAGAGCTAAGGCGGCGACCAAAGAGGAGGCCGATCGCATTCTTCGCTCCACCGAGCAGGAGATCGACGCCGCGGTCAAAGTCGCGAAACGCGACTTGACTACCTATGTTGCGGATCTAGCTCTCTCCCTAGCTAGCAAGCAAATTCACGTGGATATGCCCGTCGATGAGCTGCTGGTACGGCGGTTCACGAAACAAGTTTCCTCCGATGGGTCGGAAGGTAGTAAAGCTTAATGGCCACAGTCGTAAACACTTATGCGCGTGCCTTCGCCGAGGTTGTTTTGGCCAAACACCTCGACGTTCTGAAAACCCTGGCGGAGACGGAGCAAATTACCGCGCTTGTAGCCGAAAACAAACAATTGCGCGAGGTCTGGGAGGCCCCTTCGATTCTGCTGACGCAAAAGCGAGCGGTGCTCGATGGAATCGTTGCCCATCTTGGACTCTCGATTTGGGTTCGCAATTTCTTAGCGGTATTGATCGATCGCGGGCGCATCCGGCTGCTTCCGGAAATCGTGGCCCGATTTCGAAAAGAGCTCAATCAACGTCTGGGCGTAGCCGAGGCGGAGATCACCACGATTCGGGAGCTAACTCGAGAAGAACAAAGCAGTCTCGAAGCCGACCTTGCCCGGACTGTCGGCAAGCGGATACAAGCCCATTACAAGCAAGAGGCGTCTATCCTGGGCGGAGTCATTGCCCGGGTCGGCAGCACGGTGTACGACGGCTCGCTGAAAACTCAGCTGGAGCGAATCCGGCAGCAGATCGTCAACGCTTAGCGCGCCGAAGGTCTTTGATAGCCTAAAGGAACCAAGAAGCAGGAGTGAACATCAGAAGCTGACTCTATGGCGCATATTAAAGCAGACGAAATCACCCAACTCATCCGACAGCAGATCGAGAATTACGAATCGAAAATCGCAGTTGACGAGGTCGGCACCATCATCAGCCTGGGCGACGGCATTGCCCGGGTGCACGGACTCGAGAAAGTTATGGCGGGCGAGTTGCTTTCCTTCCCTCATGATGTCTCGGGCATAGCCATGAATCTCGAAGAGGACCAAGTCGGGGTAGTGCTGCTCGGCGACTACACCGAAATCAAGGAAGGGGACGAGGTAAAGCGCACCGGAAGAATTATGAGTGTGCCTGTCGGCGACGCCCTGATCGGTCGAGTGGTGGATGCTTTGGGACATGCAATCGATGACAAGGGCCCAATTGCGACTTCGGAGTTCATCCCCCTAGAACGTCTCGCTCCCGGAGTCATCGATCGCCAACCTGTGCGCGAACCGATGGCAACTGGACTCAAAGCTATCGACAGTATGATCCCCATCGGCCGGGGTCAGCGTGAACTGATCATCGGCGATCGGCAAACCGGGAAGACGGCCATCGCTCTTGACAGCATTATTAACAACAAGGGCGGCGATCTGATTTGCATCTACTGCGCCATTGGCCAGAAGCGATCCTCAATTGCACAAGTAGTCAAAACCTTGAGCGATTACGGGGCTATGGACTACACGGTCGTGGTTGCCGCTTCCGCCTCTGAACCTGCCCCCATGCAGTACATTGCTCCTTACGCGGCCTGCGCCATGGGAGAATTTTTTCGCGATACCAAACGTCATGCCCTGGTTATCTATGATGACCTCTCCAAACATGCGGCATCTTATCGAGAGATCTCTCTTTTGCTGCGCCGCCCGCCCGGACGCGAAGCTTATCCGGGAGATGTTTTCTATCTGCACTCCCGTTTGCTGGAGCGGGCGGCCAAATTGAGCAATGAAAAGGGTGGAGGCTCACTCACCGCATTACCGATAATTGAAACTCAGGCGGGCGACGTTTCTGCCTATATTCCTACCAACGTTATTTCCATCACCGATGGGCAAATTTACCTGGAAACCGATTTGTTCAATCAGGGCGTGCGGCCGGCGGTAAACGTTGGCTTGTCGGTGAGCCGAGTAGGAGGGAGTGCCCAGATCAAGGCCATGCGACAAGTGGCCGGCAGTCTGAAGCTTGAACTAGCTCAGTATCGTGAACTGGCCGCTTTTGCACAATTCGGCAGCGATCTGGATAAGGCTACCCAGGCCCAGCTGAACCGGGGCCAACGCCTGGTGGAGGTTCTCAAGCAGAGACAATATTCCCCACTGCCGTTTTCCAAACAGATTCTCATCATCTTCGCGGGCACCAGTGGTGTGCTCGATGACTTACCGGTCGAGCAGGTTCGGGAATTTGAAGAAGAACTTTATCGGTACATCGAGGCGACCAACGCTAGCCTGCCGGGTATGATGATGGAGAAGAAGACTCTCGATGACGCCATTAAGGCGGAAATGAGCAAACTGATCCGTGAATGCAAGGAGGCATTCGTGGCAGAGCGGCAAGCGGCGGCGGCGGCCAAATGAGGTGTTCTTGCCAATATTTGAGAGATGGTTAGAGCGGTGGGCTAAAGAATTTCCGTAATCAATGGACAACATTCTTGATATCCGGCGACGTATTCGCAGTGTAACCAACACCCGACAGATTACCCGCGCCATGAAGATGGTTTCCGCAGCTCGCCTGCGCCGGGCACAAGAGCGCGCGCTGGCGGCGCGTCCCTATGCCCGTATGCTGACGAACGTCTTACAGTCCCTAGTTTCGCGTGCCGACGTTCATGACGTGGCTACCGGTGAGTTACTGCATCCCCTGCTCGAGAGGCGCAGTCCCCAGCGATTGATGCTGGTGGTCATCACCGGAGATAAAGGTCTGGCTGGGGCCTTCAATGCCAACATCTTGAAAGCGGCCATGCAGTTTGTAGAGACACAGTCAGGCAAGAACATTGAAATTGTAGCCGTCGGGCGCAAGGCACGAGACTTTCTTCGCCGACGTTTCAGGCAAGCGCAACCTCGCAATGCCAATTCACAAGAGCCACCTGGGACCACTTTGGTTGGAGAGAAGGTAGGCATGCTGAACCGGGTCGAATACCCGCTGGCTGGGGAGTTGGCCGAGGAGATCATCGATCGTTACACGGGAGCAGAAATCGATGCCGTATACCTGGTGTTCAATGAGTTCAAATCGGTCATTGCGCAACGTTTGGTCGTTGAACAACTGCTTCCGGTTGAGCAGATTGGGAGGCCGAGCGTAGCGGAAGCGAAAGAAATGGAATTACCGGAGAAAAAGCGTGCCCTCGAGGCTGCGCGGGGCACTGGAGTCGCGCTCAGGCCAGCCGACACGCGAGAAGCGGATGCTCAGGCAGCAGCTTTTGGAAGTGCTTTGGTGGATTACATCTACGAACAGCCTCCGCGGGCCTTGTTTCGTGCTCTTCTGCCCAAGTATGTGAGTGTGCAAATCTTTCATGCTTTGCTCGAGTCGGTGGCGGCCGAGCATGCGGCACGAATGACAGCCATGGAATCGGCCACCAACAATGCTAGCGACATGATCGATTCTTTGACCTTGGCGATGAACCGTGCACGCCAGGCCAAGATTACGAAAGAAATCATAGAAATTGTGAGCGGAGCAGCGGCGCTCGAATAACTGAGCAGCCGGCTGGAAATCGGGCCGTTCATCTGCTCGACCTAACCGCAGACCAGAGGTGCTTATGGCTGAAAACGTAGGGCATGTAATCCAGATCACCGGCCCGGCGGTCGATGTGCAATTTAATGACGTGAGCATGCCGCCGATCTATCAGGCCGTACGCGTCACTAGCGACGGTTTCAAGGTGCCCAAGCCTCTCAACGTGATTCTTGAGGTGCAGCAGCACTTAGGGGAGGGAAGGGTCCGCGCCATCGCCATGGAACCGACTGATGGCATGGTTCGTGGCATGAGGGCGATCGATTTGGGCGGACCCATTTCCGT
>JAFAPG010000918.1 GCA_019247235.1 Acidobacteriota bacterium | reverse complement strand
ATTGGTAATGATTATGGCGCGAATGCCCATTCGACCGAATACGCGTACCGGAAAGGCGACCTCGTTTGCGGAGTAACCTTCATAGAGGTGCACACGTCCCTGCATAGCCGCAACCGGAACACCGCTAACTTCTCCGAGAACCATTTGTCCAGCATGCCCGATGGCCGTCGCGCGGGGAAAAAAGGGAACTCCCGTATAAGGAATTCGGACGGCTTGGGATAATTCTTCCGCAAAGCTGCCAAGGCCGGAGCCGAGTACTAATCCGAGGCTAGGCCGCATACCGGACTGCGACAATAGGAACTGAGCCGCCGATTCTGCTCGAGAGAACTCATCTGCATTTTGCATTGGAAAAACCCCGAAGGCGATGGCGTACGCCAAGTTGCGAACTGCAAAGCGAAACCTTAGAACCGCTTTTCAAAGGTCGAAAAGTCTTGTTCCAGCTTCCATTCGAGCCGTGCTTTTTCGCTCGTCTGCAAGAACCTGCGACAAGCCACCGACAGCCCACCGCTGCTTTCAGAGCGATCGCTTAGACACGCTCCCACAGGTCGCTTAGCAATAATGTCAGCCCAAAAACTGGCGCCGGGCAAGAAACCGTGTTCCAGACTTTCACGAGCCATGCCCTTCAAATCGAGGTATGACAAACCATAAGTTTTTGCTGCGCGCAGATACTCATGGGTCATGTCCGAGCGTGAAACGCCTTCGTCATCCGTTGCCAGGGCAACAGGCACCCCGTATTTGCGGTAGATAGGGAAGGGGTGCTCATCACCTCGGACACCGAGAATTACGTCGTTAGAAGTCAGACAGATTTCCACCAACACGTTGCGCCTAGCCATCTCTTTGAGAAGTTCGAGAGGCTTGCCTTCGTTCATGACGTCGACGCCATGCCCGATACGCTCGGCATGCCCGAGCTCAATGGATTCGCGAATATGAAAGCCCAAGCCTTCGGGGGGAACCAGTCCCATCGCTAACTCTCCGGCGTGCAAGCTGATATGCACATTCGGATAGATAGAGTGTAGGAAATCCAGCATCTTCATATGCAGGTGAAAGTCGTGCATGGGCACGTAAAAGTCCTCGGGCATGACCAGATTCAGCCCCGTCACCCGCGGATCGACGGAGGCGAGCTCAAAGCCGGTAAGAATCTGAGCAAACACTTGTGGGGGCGGAAGGCCGCGCTGGACCTGATACAAATAGCGGACGCCGACTTGGCAGGCCGGCGGGCGAGCGGGATTTTGGCAGGCTAGCTTCTCCTGGATGGCGTGCTCATTGGAATCCAGCTCTTGCCGGGCCGCCGCCACCACTTCTTTGATTCCGCCACCAAGAAATTGCTCGCGCATGACGGCAAAATCAGGATTCCACCCCGTTCGCGCGCCCACTTCGGCCGCCGCGCTTCCCCCAAACGTATGCATCAGTTCGACGTACTCGAGGTGGTCGGCAGCCGCGCGCTCCATCGCGGCAGCGATCGCCTCGGCGGTATGCTTCCGCATGGCTAGTCCGAATTTCGAGAATGAAGCAAAAAAATGATCGTGGCCCGATTCCTGACCGGGATGCCAATTTCGCATGGACCAGGCGTCAATCATCGAATTGTACAGCTCCGGATCGCGATAGCCGCATTCTACCGCCGGCTTGCTTGCCTGCTTGCCGCAGCTTTCACAGGGTCCGGGCACAACTGTCCGAGTCGACTGATCGAGGCATAGGTTATCGCGCACGGCATAATCGATTAGCTCTTCTGCGTAAATCGAGCCGCCGAGATGATTGTGCAGATCTCCGCCTTTCGGCATTTCACGCAAGAAAGCGAGTACCAGAGAAGGCTGTCGTCGTATGCTCTCGAGGTATCGATTGGCTCGTCCCTCTGGAGCGGTACTGATTTGGGCCAAGGCAACGTTGGTGCTAAGAAACAGAACCAGTATGTGCGGGAAAGAGCCCGATGATTGCAAATCTCCCCCTTGTTCTCAGACGAGTAGCCTACGTCCGAGCGAAAGTGAGGAACGCATTTTACCCGGTCAGCCCCAATGTGGAGAATACTGGCTTCTGGTCATAACTGAGGCGAGGTCCGCGCGCGCTACCCTGGCATGGAGGGCCATGGATCACTGGTTAATATCGGGAGTGTGCTGCATCCTTGAAAGTCATGGACTTTGTAATAATCCAATCACAAGTATCGGGGGCTAGAGTCGGGGCGTATGCTGGGCGATCGGGAGAAGTTGATCTACGTCGTAGTGTCAGGAACTCTCCACAAATACCACCCGCCGGCTCTGGCGAGAATTTGAAGCAGATGGCGGCGGGATGGTATTCGTACCTGGAGATCATCGAGGCCGCGGGAGGTGTGCGCCCCTGCGCGCCATGATCCTGAGCAAAGGATGAACGCAAATTGCTTGCTACACGAAAACCATGGAGACGATATATCGGCAGAGGATGGCAACGTTGAACGGAGAATCACAGAAAATGCTGAGTGTGGCATTGAAAGAAGCTCGCAAGGGGCTAGAAGAGGGTGGTCTTCCGATCGGGGCTGCAATTTTCGATCGTAGCGGACGCCTGATCGGAGCTGGGCACAACCGTCGTGTGCAGAATGGCGATCCTTCACTGCACGGCGAAACCGATGCTTTCCGCAACGCCGGAAGGCAACGCAGTTATCGCGACTTGATCATGGTAACAACATTGGCCCCTTGCTGGTACTGTAGTGGCCTGGTTCGGCAGTTCGGTTTCGGTATGGTAATCGTCGGCGAGAGCCGCAACTTTCAGGGCGGAATAGACTGGCTGCGCTCGCTTGGAATTCAGGTTATGGACCTAGACTCAGAAGAGTGTATTTCAATGATGTCGAACTTTATCGAGGAACATCCCGAGCTGTGGAAGGAAGACATCGGCGCAGTTTAAGGTTTCCCCGTCGCTTGCTGTGTGTCACCGTGAGATCATAAGCGCATGGTCGATGCGGCTAAGGCGGTCCAGTTTTTTGGATCTGCGACTGGCCGAAGGGAGGAGAGTTCTATGGCTGAAACGTTGTCGTCGTCCCAGGTCAAGGAATTGACCGCGCGCTATACCTATGGCACCTGGCGTCGACAAAAGGGGTGGATGCCGCTGCACATTGTTGACGCCGAAGGTTGCTATTTCACTGATGCTGATGGAAACCGCTACTTGGATTTTTCTGCGCAGCTCATGTGTGTGACCCTCGGTCATAAGAATCGCGCCATCGCCGAGCAGATCGCGGAACAGGCGAGAAAACTGCCCTACGTCGGCCCCGGTTGGGCGACCGATGTTCGCGCCAGGCTCAGCCAGCTTCTGGTAGAAGTCTTGCCCAAGGGACTCGATAAATTTTTCTTTGCAACTTCGGGCACAGAGGCCAATGAGGCCGCCTTCAAGATCGCGCGAATGGTGACCGGCAGGAACAAGATTATCTCGCGCTACCGCTCCTATCACGGATCGACCATGGGCTCAATCGCCGCCACCGGAGACCCGAGGCGGTGGGCTATGGAGCCGGCCGGCAAAATACCGGGCGTAATTTTTGCGCCAGAAGTGAATTGCTACAAGTGCCCGATAGGGCATAACTATCCTGGCTGCGGTATTGCCTGTGTTGAGTACGTTGAGCACATGATCGAAAACGAGAGCGACGTCGCGGCCGTCATCGTTGAGCCCGTAGTCGGAACCAACGGTGTGCTAGTTCCGCCAAAGGAGTACATGCCGCGCTTACGGAAAATCTGCGACGCACACGAAGTGTTGCTGATCGCCGACGAGGTTATGAGCGGTTGGTGTCGCACCGGGAAATGGTTTGCGGTAGATAACTGGAATGTGATCCCCGATATCCTCACCACGGCCAAGGGTCTGACCAATGCCGCTATGCCCCTAGGTCTGTGCGCGACGACGAGAAAAATCGCCGACTATTTCGACGACCACTTCTTCTCCCATGGACACACCTATGAGGCCCATCCTCTTGCGCTGGCGCCGGCGATCGCTTCGATCAATGAAATGAAGCGACTGAACCTGGCCGAACGGGCTTGCGAAATGGGCGCCTATTTGGGAGAAAAGCTGAATGATTTACGTACGCAGCACCCCTCCATAGGCGATGTACGCGGGCTCGGCATGTTTTGGGCGGTCGAGTTAGTAAGGAACCGACGCACGAAGACGCTGTTCAATTCATACCGCGACAAAGTTAACAGTCAACCCATGATTGTCGACCGGGTGGCTGCAGAAGCCATGAAACGGGGAGTCTACATTCAGGCATGGATAAGCCATCTGGTAATCGCTCCGCCCCTGATAATTACCCGAGAGGAAATTGATCGCGGGATTTCTGCGCTGTCCACGGCGCTCGAACTTGCAGACCGAGAAGTTGAGGAACAGGAGAACGTCGAAGATCGACCTGTAGCACCAGTGTCGATTTGAGGTGGTTCGGAACAGTTCGTGCTGAGACCTTTAATCCCGTTCCCGTCTCTGGGGACCGAACACTTCAAACGTGACCCATTTACTTGCACAGTTTCACAATCAATGCTGGGTTCAGAACCGGGCTTACGACCATAAGAACTTTTGTAATCGGTATGTTATAGGTGAAGTCGGCATAGCGAAATTGGCAGAAGCAGCGGACTTGAGCAACGCTTGAGTGCTCGCCGGAAAACCGCCGATGCAGAACTGCCCAAATTCGGGGAAACAATCAAGCCGGGAAGGTGTAGAGACTAGACGGGCAGCACCTAAGTCCCGATCATTCGGGAGCTGGGGAAGGGATAGTTCAGACCGGAATGCCGACGCATCCCAATTGGCGCATCGTTGTTCAGAATCTTCGCAAAGCCACTGCGAAATGCGACACCGAAGCAGTGAAAGCTGGCTCGTGCAGTCGGGCTGCAGCTCCCGATGAAGCGCCTTTCAAGGTATTTGATCTTCGAAAGCCGTTTATAGCAGGAAAATGAGCGAACGAAGGGTATCGCTCCCTAATTGTGCTTGACTTCTATCCATGACCTAGAGAGAGTCAAGTATACGGAACGAAAATCTTTGGCCTAAAAAGGGCACCGGGGCGTTCGATTCCGCCAGCTTTCCTCGAAACTTGATCAAACCTTGTTCTTCTGCGCATTATTGATCCGGGCCTCAAGAGTACTTATTGAAGTGGTGATCTCATCGAATTCAGGAATTCCACCGAATATCATGCCCGCCATTGCAGCGTAATCGGTCCTTACGTTCGCAAGCATGTCATCATGTGGCATCAACGCGAAAGTACCAGGCGCTGCAGTTGCAAGATCGAGGTCAGGTCGGTTAAAGAACATCCGCGCGTGCCGGACACAATCTGCCGCCATCGGCATGTCCTTAGCAAAGCCCTCGCCTCTGGGAGATGCCAACATCCTGAATACATCATAGTAATGTCGCGAAACACGCTGCCCTCCTCTGCGAAGCTCTCCCCGCCGTTCCCACCAGCGACGAAGCCCATGCAGGATAACGACTTTATCCCAAAAGGTCCTTCCCGGCTCAACCGTCGTGACATTAGGGATCTCAAAGTGGCTGTCATTTAGTTCATCGGCGACATAAGGCTTCACAGTTAAACCAGAATGCGGATCGAGAGCAGACTTCGCGCCTGATTCAATCTTCACAGCCCGTCGCACATAAGCGGCACCCTCAGCAGTCACGGTCGGATACCACAGCAGTAGGCTTTGTTGGTCCGGATCATCAGGATCGGGTTCAACGCGTCCGCTTTCTGGCGCCAGTTTCGAGTCTTCAAGCGCCCTGCGGAGCAACACTTCAATCTGTTGACGGAGCGCGCCGTTAATAAACCCTTGACACGCGGCTCTGATGGCATCGAGTCGCGCGGCACGCTTCTTGCCGCTACTCGATTCCAATTCTTCCATTCCTCCACCGCGGATCGCAGCCGCCGGAAAGAAGCAAAACCGTGACGGAAGGTTTTCAGGCAGTTCTTTCAGCACCGGAAAGAGATCGCCGGGACCTATTCGTCGCGACAGGTGGACGCATCGGAACTGTCGAGCAGAATATCGAGAAAGATTTTTGGGTCTGCTGGACGCTCGACGCCCTTTTTAACGGACTTCAACCCAGCGGGCCGCGATTGCTGTTCAGGGGTGGTACATCGCTCTCAAAGGGCTTTGGATTAATCGCACGTTTCTCAGAGGATATCGACATTACAGTATTCCGGGAAGATATAGGTGAACCGGCGTCGTTGTCGTAGTCGGCATCGTCGTCGGCAGCGGCGCTGGCTTCGCGTCGTGCGACCGCTTCAGCAACTCCCGAACGATCTCCTGCAACCACTCTGGTAGGGTGGAGAGTCCCTCGCGCAAATCATCCTGGATTGCTTTGCCGTGGATTGGATCGGCGAAAATCCTCAGCAAACGTTTGAAAATCTGATCCCTGTCTGTAGGCAAAAGATCGCGCAACCAGTAAAGGGCTTGAACTACCCTCATCGCGGGATGACCTGCCCAATACAGGCGGCTGGGCGCGGAGTGCTGAAATTTTATGGTCAAGTGTCCTAACTTGATCGGCTGGAGGCGAGCATCCGTGAGTACGGTCGCGCGCGCCGGCACCGCGTCGGTCAGGCCCAAGTCATTGGCGGCGGTGATTCCATCGACCACCATGCGGATGCGATCGCGGCGTGAGAGGGCGTCGATCACTTTGCGATAATCGGGGTAAGTTGGTTTGCCCGAGATTTGATTGATCCCTGGCTTGTCATAGAGTCCCCGCGCAATCCGGCGAATGTCGCCCGAGGCCACGAGTCGGTGGAGCGCAGGATCAATTGCTACGCGACGTCCGAGGTCCAGGAAATCAGCCACCGACCAGACGTCACCGTCGCTTCTGGACATTCGATCCAAAATCGCAGACTTCAGGTTTAGGGCATGTCCTCGCATATCGGAGTTAGAGATTTGAAAGATTATTGTAGCAAATTTCTTGCAAACGGTCCTATTTGAAAGAAGTCTGTTACATTTTTCTTTCAAATGACAGCTGTTGAGGGCCGACTTTCCTCGTCGCGGATAGCCGTGGGGCTTCCTAAAATCCTCATCAGTACACGCCGCTGGTTATATATACCTAGCGGCGTATCTAGAACATGAAACAAACTCGCCAAAAAGATGGGGGCTGACTACTTCGCCCGAAAACCTCCCACGATTTTCCGGGACATTCCGCGAGTGTTGCGCGACGTTCAAATCAAGTGCCACGACCTAGGATTGAGTGGTGAGCAACTGCTGCAATTCCTCCACGATGAAAAACTTCGATGCGGCTATGTTCGGAATTCGCTGGTCCAAGCGGTCAGTTCGATTTCGCAAAACGTGCACGCTACCGGTGGCTGAGATGAAGGCGTCCACGTCATCACCGCTAAGAGCTAGGCTGCGCAAGAGCTGTCGCAAGCTGTAGATTTGGTCGACTATCGACCAAGCGTGCTGGAACATTGCGATGTCGAGATGACCAGAACGCCGTTTCTATGTTTTCCCACTTGGACCTGAGCGTCAATTCGATCATTTGGGCATAGGCCGATGCCATAATGTCAGCGCACATTACCATTGCATCGATGCGGAAACGTGGAGCCTCCTTCACAACGAACGGCAGCGCACGAATAAATTCGGCTTCCGGCAACGAGACCTGAGTTTGCGCAATGATCAGCGGATGTTTGGCGGCTCATTGACGCGACGCTATGACTCTGCGGCCACAACTTGTGGTTGACCTATATCAACCCGTAATTCGAGGCACGAACTGCAAATTGATCTCGATTCTGTGGCAGGGGGAGACGAAATTGGCAGACGCAGCGGACTTAAAACCCCCGATCAGAGCGCTGGCAGGTGACGCGTTTTGCAACGCAAAGAGCCTAGAGGTGTTCTGCTGTGCCGCCCCAGTCCTTTGGGTGCACATCCGCGACCGACTGCGAAAAGGTCCAGAAGTGCCCTGCCAGGTCTTGGGCGTTGTATTGCCGCTCACCGTAGGGATGGGTCACCGGTTCCTGAGTGATCCTCGCACCCTGCTCGCGAGCTTTCCGGCAGTGTGCATCCGCATCATCCACACGAATGGTGACCGAATGTCCAATGCTCAACGCTGCGTTGACCTCACCGTCACGCATTTCCCTCACAATCACGGCACCATCGCCTACATTTAACTGTACGCGATGATTCCCGATACGCAGACGCACGCTGAATCCAAATGCATTGCACAGCCATGTCGCCGCTTGAATCACGTCTGGGTAAGCCAGAACGGGGATCACCGTGGCGCGGGGTATCGAGCGGTTTGCTAGCATTTACTTTCTCCTGCAGACAGGAAGCCAAATCCAAGGTGCGAAAGTACCTTCCGACTTCAGCCGCATAGAATATAGGCAAATCGCCTCCACCAACAAGATGTGCACTAGCATGGGTTTGCCCAATCGGCCGATCGCTACCCGGCAAGAGGAGACCACCACGCTCTACAAATTCGCAGATGAAAACTCTAAGGAGGGCGCTCGACGCGCGTCATTGCGAGCCATTCTTGCTCCACCGCTTAAATTCAATCCGCTGATATCGCAACGGAGTTACGGTTGCGGACTGCTCTTAGGGGCAGCCAAGCGGGTGGCAAAGAAGGCGCACCGGCGAGGAAGGAGAGGCTGAGTGCCATAGGCCTGCGCGGTTTCGCTGGTAAACCCGTGAGCAGCGAGCTCATTGCTTACGCTCCGGAGATCAAAAAGCCGTACTCGGTGGACTTCAAGGCTCCGTCTGTAAGCGTCACCGAGGCGCCGAAACACCTCTATGTTTCTGACCAAACTCCGTTCACTCTGGTCCTCGGTCGTATCCACCAGTAACGCCCAATCATCGCCTGAACACCAGGATCGCTTGTTCAGAGAAGGTTCACCCAACCCAATCACGTCGAAGATGAATAGGCCACCGGCCGGTAAAGCCTCGGCGACGCGTTGAAACAAACCGTTAATGACGTCTTCGGCGTCGGTACCCTCGCGATGGTAGGTTAGAGCCTCACCAAGGGCGATCACCGCATCGTATCCTCGAATCTGAATGTCATACGCGGAAGCTTGCATAAAATCCGCTTTGGGAACATTTACGCGGGCCATTTGCAGTAACTCGGAGGAAAGATCTACGCCTGTTACCTCAAACCCGGCATCTGCCAGTACTTTTGTCAGTGGCCCGGCACCACAGCCCACGTCCATTACTTTTTTGACCTGGGTGCTGCTATTGCGCAGGCGCCGCAGAATCTCGTTTGCCGCTCCGCGCGCTAGGTCTTCAAAGGCGATTGACTGAACATACGCGAGGTCGCGTTGGTAGAGCGTTTGCATCTGGCTGATTCTGGGTGCTAGCTGGTGATTTTGCAACTCCTCGGTGAATTGAAGACCGGCAAGATCCAGGAAGATCTGGGCAGTTGATTGGCGATATTCCTCTCCCGTGCTTGCGGAGACGCCCGATGTTTATCGTTTTTCTTGAATATACAGGACAATAAGCAGGAAACAATCCCAAGCACGTGCGCTGCGGTAGAGCTCGGAGAACCCAACGCGAGGGGACTACAAGTGTTTCGTTGCGTTACGGAGGCGAATAGGTAGAGCGTTTCAGAAAAGTCCCACTCCCCGCTTGCCCGAGGAACCTGCCACCATCGACGATGACTCTGCCTTGCGAGAGCACCACGGCCGGCATACCGGTGACCTCGACGCCCTCGAACATGGAATAGTCAACTCGCATGTGGTGGGTCTTTGCGCTAATGGTGTGTTTTTGGTTGGGATCGAAGACGACCAGATCGGCATCACTTCCAACGGCAATGGTTCCCTTGCGTGGATACAGCCCAAACAGCTTGGCCGGAGTCGTCGAGACCAGCTCGACAAAGCGATTCACGGTCATCCGACCTTGTGCGACCCCACCTGAGTAGATCAGGCTCAAGCGGTGCTCAATTCCGGGTCCGCCATTAGGAATCTTTGTGAAATCATCGAGTCCCAGCTCTTTTTGTTCCTTGAAACAGAAGGGGCAGTGATCGGTTGAGACGACCTGTAAGTGGTCACACTTAAGGCCATTCCAGAGTTTTTCTTGATGCCATTTCTCCCGCAGGGGAGGAGTAAAGACGTATTTAGCTCCCTCGAATCCCGGCACATCGAAGTTCTCAATGGACAAGAATAAATACTGCGGGCAGGTTTCGGCGTAGACCGGAAGGCCTCGATCGCGGGCTTCGCGTACTTTCTCAAGAGCATCATTGCAGCTCAAATGAACGATGTAAACCGGAGCCCCGGCCATCTCTGCCAGCGCGATGGCCCGGGACGTGGCCTCCGCCTCTGCAGTCGTGGGGCGCGTGAGGGCATGATATTTTGGGGCTTTCTTCCCTTCGGAAAGCGCTTGTTGGACAATCACGTCAATTGCATTGCCGTTTTCTGCATGCATGCAGACCAGTCCGCCATTATCCGCAGTCTTTCGTAGAGCCTTGAATATGCTGGCATCATCCAGCATGAAAACTCCCGGATATGCCATGAAGAGCTTGAAACTGGTGACCCCATCGCGAATTAGCGCGTTCATCTCAGCGAGCTCATCATTGCCAAGTTCGGTGATGATGCAGTGGAACGAATAGTCGCACACGGCCTTGTTCGCCGCCTTCTGCATCCAGGTATCGAAGGCCCTTCGTAACGACTGGCCGCGATACTGAATGGCGAAATCAATCAGCGTGGTGGTGCCGCCGAAGACCGCGGCCCGGGTGCCCGTTTCAAAATCATCGGAGCTCGTGGTCCCACCGAAAGGCATATCCAGATGAGTGTGTACGTCAATGGCTCCGGGGAGCACATACTTTCCACTCGCGTCGATGATGTGAGAGGAATTTTTCCGAAGTTCGCTCTGGCCAATGGCAGCGATCTTAGTACCCTGAATGGCCACGTCCCCCACGTAGGTGTCAGTAGCGGTCACTACTCGGCCGTTGGCAACGACAGTATCAAAGTTCATGAACCGCGTTCTCCCTTTTGTCTTCCCGATAAGCATCCTATGTTAAACTGCCAACCTTCCAATTTGCTGGATGGTCAAGGCGGATAGGTCTCATGCAGTTTGGGATCACCATTAAACCCGACCTAAGTGTCAGTCGAATTGTCGGTCTCACGCGACAGGCGGAAGCAGTTGGCTTTGAATACGGTTGGGTCTTCGATTCCCATGTCCTTTGGCTGGAACCTTATCCGCTGCTGACGCTAATGGCCAGCAACACCAAAACCATGCGGCTCGGCACCTGCGTCACCAATCCTGCGGTGCGGGACATCACCGTAACTGCCAGCTTATTTGCCACTCTCGGCCTGATCTCAGAGGGGAGAATGCAGCTGGGCATTGGCCGTGGGGACAGCTCTCGCCGAGTGTTAGGTAAGAGGCCGGTGACGGCGACGGATTTAGAGAGAGCGATTCGCGATTTCCGTCACCTTACCTGCGGAGAGCAGATCGATTATGAAGGTCGACCCACTCGCATTGCCTGGGCTGGCGGTTCACCTCCGGTGTGGGTTGCCGGATACGGACCCAAGGTGCTCGAGCTTGCTGGCCGGCTCGCCGATGGAGTTATTTTGCAATTCGCCGATCCGGATTTGATTGCCTGGTGCCTGAGCTTTGTCCAGCGTGGAGCGAAAGCTGCGGGCCGGGACCCGAGCCGCATCGAGATCATGGCGGCCGCCCCCGTTTGGGTCTCTGATAATTTGAAAGTGGCTCGTGACCGCGTTCGCTGGTTCCCTGCTCTAGTATCAAACCACGTTTTGGACCTAATTTCTCGTTACAAGCCGGAGGAGTTGCCCGCCGGTTTGACCTCCTATGTTCGCAATCGCGGCGCCTACGATTATCAGCATCACTGCCAAGTCGAGAGCAGCAACGCCGAATTTGTCTCGGACGAGGTCGTGGATCGGTTTTGCCTAGTCGGTCCGCTCGACGCTCACCGGGAAAAGCTTCGTAGGCTCAGGCAGGTGGGAGTCACTCAGTTCAACATTTATCTTATGTGCGGAGACGAGGAAGATACGCTCGAGCAGTACGGTAAAACCATCCTCGAATCCTTCAAGAGCTCGTTCTCACGGTGACCTAGGTCGGCACAGGGAAGATTAAGCTTAACCTTAACCTCGCCCCGATTGCTGCGATTGTTGAGCGGAAATCTCCCGCTCAGGTTGAGATTTCATGAAAACGTAGTAGGTCAAGAAGGAGACAGCAAAACCCACGAACCAGGAGTAGTCATACAGCGCACCAAGTCGTCGAACCATTAATCCCACCAGCGCTGTTCCGGACCCTAGGACCAATGCCGCCACGGCGAGCCAATTGATGCCATGGGAATATTCGTAGCTGCGACCACGCAGATAGAGGTCTTCGACCTGCAATTCTCGCCCGCGCACCAAAAAGTAGTCGCAAATCATAATTCCAGCCAAGGGCCCCAGCAGAGCCGCATAACCGCCGAGCCAGCCGAGAATAAAAGTTCGGTAGTTGGCCAGAAGCTTCCAAGGCATGAGCCCGACCCCCAAGAAACAGGTAATCATGCCGCCGCCCCGAAAACTGATCTTTCGCGGCCACAGATTAGAGAAGTCATTAGCCGGGGAAACTACGTTAGCTCCGATATTCACGTTGAGCGTGGCCAGCACGATGGCAATGAGGGAGACGGCTGCGGCTATCGGTGAATGAAAGCGGCTAAGCAGTTGAACCGGATCCCAGATCGCGATTCCATAGATGACCACAGTTGCCGAAGTTACGAGAATCCCGATCAGCGAATAAAGCGTCATTGTGGTTGGCAGGGCGAGCGCCTGTCCAATGATTTGTTGCCGTTGACTACGGGCAAAGCGAGTGAAGTCGGGAATGTTCAGGGAGAGGGTAGCCCAAAAACCAACGGTGGCATTCAGCGCGGGGACAAGGAATCTCAAGAACTCGGAAAAATTCCTGAAGCGCGAAGGAGCTGCGAGCATGGGCCCAAAACCGCCAGCGGCATGATAGGCCCAGCCCAACAAGAGCAGGCCTACCACCAGCAAAATCGGCGCGCTGATGCCCTGCAGTCGGCGAATCGACTCGATGCCTTTGAGGATCACCGCCATATTGATTAGCCAAAAGGCCAGGAAGCAGATGCCAGTTCCATGGGCGAAATGTGCCCAGCCGGGGAGCACTACGGCGATGAGCGTGTTGATTGCCTCGCCGCCAATCCAGGTTTGGATTCCGAACCAACCACACGCCACCAGCGCCCGCAAAACAGCTGCCACATTCGCGCCGAGGACTCCGAAGGACGCTCGAGCAAGCACCGGGAAGGGAATTCCATAACGGGCGCCGGGATGGGAGTTCAAAAGCATGGGAATAAGAACGATGCTATTGCCGAGAAAGACCGTCACCACCGCCTGCTTCCAGTTCATCCCTCCCTGGATCAAGCTGGCCGCGAGC
>JAFAPG010000847.1 GCA_019247235.1 Acidobacteriota bacterium | reverse complement strand
TCGGCGATAATGGCTGTCATCTTTGCGCCTAGCACTTGGTGGGCAGTCCAGGCCAGGAAGGCCGAGTCGGTCCCCCCGGAATAGGCGACTAGGGTTCGGCCCAGGGAGCGAAGGTTGTGCTCAAGTGTCCTACGCTTGGCGGCGAGTTTCTCAGAGACCTGCATTTGACTATCTTATGACGAAAACAGCGCCCTCGTGCGACGGGGCTAAAAGAGACGCTCTCCCCGTCGCAGGTTGCCAAAGGCGCCCACATTGGCCAAGGCGAAGGTGAAGCGAAATTGATTCTCATTGCGCACCGAGGCCAAGGCAAATCTGCGGTACTCGATGTTCACCCCGCAACAGTCCCAATTGTAGGCAAGTTGGGCGGATCCGTACTGGATCTGGGTGATGCGAGCGTCGAGGCCCAGGTTGACGGCGCCGCTGAAGCCGCGCTTACCTGGGCTACCGTACCCGAGAACCGCGCGATATTGGTTGAACTTTTGATCTGCGGGCACGCCACTGGTCGCAGAAACTTGTCCCGGTACGTGCAGAAAGGCGTTGCCCGCGCCGAGCGTGAACAATCCTAGCTGATGATTGAACAGCAAGGTGCTGGTATTGACCCGTCCCGCCTGGAAATCGTAGTCCATGTCCCACTCAAGCTCGTTGCGTCGACTGGTTGAAACCCGCAGACGTGATACCAGCGGGGAAAGATGGCGTGGGCGAGTTAGAAAAGCGATGCCGGTAAGATCCACGGTGCTGGTGAAGACGTTGCGTCGCCCGGGAACCAGCGCGCCACCGAAGCTCGGGTCGAGAAAGTATTTTTGTGCCAGCTCCCAGGTAACGACCTCGCGCGCGGCGGCTTCTTCTCGCCGACAGGGCTGCTCCCCGGGGTGATCGCTCCGTTCCCACGGCAGGCGAGTAGGGGGCGCGGGGGCTCCTACCAAAAGTGCCGGCATGCCCTCTGGCTCGCAAACCTCCGAGCGGGAAACCAGCGGCTTGGCGTACAACCGGTGTACCACGGCATACTCGATTTCATTGTCATCGCTTAGAATGTCGCGCTCATCGAAGCGCAAAATATGGGGAAAGTTTTCTACCCCCGTCATGTAGGTGTACATAACGCGGGGTTCGATAACGTGCTTCCATCGGCGTCCGAAGTGCTCGGCGAAGACCCGGTCCAGCGCCGGAGGGCGAAGCTCAAACGCGCCTTCGAGCGACTTACGGTTCAGAGTCTTTGAAATCGCCGTGCCCACGTCGGTCAGAGCGATGCCGCTTGAAGGAACCAGTTGTTGGGTGTAGATGGTGTCACGCAGAGAAAGTGAGGGGCGGAAGCTCCAACCTCTGAACAATAAAGGCAGCGAAATGGCCGGGTTCAAGTCAAAGCGTCCGACCAGCGGTGCCGTGCTGAAAGCAGGTTCGCTGCGGGACAGCCCTTCGGCCGAGGCTTCTAAGCGACCGTCAAGCGGCAGCGCTCCCAGTCTATGTTCGAGGCTAGAAAGCTCAAAGCCGGGTGCGTGGAGAATGGTAATCACATCGCCCGGGGTGGTGCTTTGGAAGTCCTGATAACGTCGCGTGGTGGCGTTCAGGTAAAGGCTGCCGGTGGTATTGCTCAGAAACGCTTCCGACTTTACCTCGGAGTTGACAGCTTGGGCAAAGACGTCGCTAAAAGCCAGACGAAAGACGTACGAACTCAGATAATCGATATTGGCGACTCCGCGAAAGTTGTGGGCGAAGGCCTCTTCGGAATTGAGGTGCACTTCGGTCCCCCCCTGTCTCACCCCATTTAGGCCGCGATCGAAGACGCTAAAATAGGTTAGGTCGAGAAAGGAGTTGTCGCTCGGGCGCGCGCGGAGTTCTCCATCCGGCGCCCAGCCGCGGCGAGAGAAATATTCGGCTCCCGCATGCAAGTCCAGGCTGCGGTTGATGGCCCAAAAAACTGATTCGCCCACGGTGTAACCGCGCGTCGAAGAACGTCCGATGTTGGGAATCAAAAATCCTGATTTTCGCGCTTGCTTTTCAACCGGATGGGTGGCGAAAGGCAAGTACAGGATGGGCACTCCCTCGAGGTAAAAGCTGGTGTGGTAAATGGTGGCATTTCCACCGGCTTCGACCACGACCTTGCGGAAGTGAAATTCCCATTTGGGACGGGGCAGTTCGCAAGTCGTGATGGTGCCGCTGATGACTCGGTAATGGTCAGGTCCGGTTTTCTCGACCACAGACCCGGTGAACGAAAAAGGATTTGAGTTCAGAATGAGACTCCGCCTCTGGCCGAGGGTTAAGCCAATGCTTCCGCGCACATGCTCAAAGCGCCCTACTTCGGTGACCACGTTGTAGACGCCGCGTGTTGCCTCGATATGCTCCTGGTTCGGTCCTCCTTCAAGTAGCAAATGGCCCTCGGCCTCGGCTTCGCCGCTCTCCCGATTATAGGTAAGTTCGTCGGCTTTGAATCGGTAGATACCGTAGTCGATTTCCGCACTGCCACTCAGCTTGCAGATTTGCCGCGTGCACTCTTGCCGCTCGGCCTGGATGGTGATGGCAGCCGAAGAGCGGTCCAGATACGAACCAGAACCATGAGAAGAGGTTTGCCGCGGTTGAGGCGGCAACTGGCTGGTAACTAATCGGGGAGCGACTATGAGGTGACAAAGCATCGCCGCCGTGATAAGCAATCGAATGCGGAGATCCATCGCGTGCGCACAAAGGTCCGGCGGAAGCGCTGGACTTTCGGTGAAGGTAGCACGTTCGTGTCTCGCGAGGCAAAATCGTACCTGAACGCAACCATTCGGGTCAGAGATGATCTCACCAGAAGAGCAAACCACCCAGAATCGCAGCTCGAACCGCCTCACCGCCGACCACCCAGGCGAGGGGGAAGCAGGCCTCCCTGCCTCGCTGAGAGATGTTGTTCCACGCCCGCATTTTGTGCTCGATCCGGCTGATGACGGCCGAGTTGATTCTGCCGAGGCATTCTGCCCACGTGCCGTTCCGGCTGATGAGAAATCGCTTGGCGAAAAGGTAGAGGAAAAGGTCAGGCTCGGCTTGCGGGAGGAGCTCGATCCACCGCACTGGCGCAACCTGGTGAGCGCCAAGGTTAATAGGTATAAATCGCGGCGTCCGCGTCCCGAGCGCTATCCTTCTTTGCAACTCAAATTCGAGCAACGACCGGGCTCGCGCGTCGCCCCAGCGGAAGGGCCGGCTCGATCGAGCGCGCAGTATTCAACCGCTAGTACGGCACCCGATTTTGAGCCGCGGGAAAGCGAGCTTGCACCTCCTGCGGCTTCTGAAACCAGCGCTCGGGTGCTCGAGTTCCCGCGGCCACTGGCGCCTCCCATCCGCACGGATGAATTGGCGGAGCCGATCTTGAATCGGCCGCGTATTGTTGAGGCGCCAGAGCTTCTCCCTCCCCCTCCGGCAATGGGGGGCATCCTTATCGAATCCTTGGAGAGGCCAGAACCCGAACGCCGTCCAGGTTTTGACATGCCGCTGGCGTCGGCCACGCTTACCCGAAGGGCAGCAGCAGGGATGATCGATGCTCTGGTGGTTACGCTCGCGGTCGTGGCCTTTGCCCAGATATTTCTGCGCCTGAGCGATGCTCAACCAGGCGCTAAGACAATATCCGGCCTCGTCGCCGGTCTTTTGGCTGTGCTCTGGCCCATCTACCAATTCGTGCTCGTCGTTTACTCGGGTACCACTCCGGGGTTGCGTCTCTGTGGCTTGCGTATCGAGCGCTTTGACGGCACTCCGGCACCGCGCAAAGTGCGCGGTTGGCGTGTGGTGGTATCCATGCTTTCCGCTATTTCGCTGGCCATCGGTTATCTCTGGTGTTTTCTCGATGAAGACCAGCTCTCCTGGCATGACCGCATCACCAGCACCCATTTAGCTGCGACCCGGGTCAAGAACCCGGTCCGGCACGCAAAGTAGAAGCTAAGAGGCGTGAGTCTGTGGTTTGCCGGCGAGCTTCGATGTCCCTCGGCGAGGTCGGGTCTTTCGCTCAATTCTATTGGCTACGTCGGCAGAATCGGTCGAATGCTAACATGATCCCGTGACAGATCCTGTGCCTGTGCGTGTGCGCTTCGCGCCTTCTCCCACCGGACATCTTCATG
This sequence comes from Acidobacteriota bacterium, assembly GCA_019247235.1. Taxonomy (GTDB): domain Bacteria; phylum Acidobacteriota; class Terriglobia; order Terriglobales; family Acidobacteriaceae; genus Gp1-AA145. Next base: position 1,738 of record JAFAPG010000847.1, on the reverse strand, counting down.
TGGGAAATGCCCGCACCGCGCTTTTCAACTGGCTGTTTGCCCGGCAGAAGCGGGGGACGATGATTCTGCGCATCGAGGACACGGATCTAGAACGCAGTCAGCCGCATTTTGAGGGCCAGCTCGTCGCCGATTTGAAATGGCTGGGCCTTGATTGGGATGAGGGGCCCGACGTGGGTGGTCGATTTGGTCCCTACCGACAGTCGGAGCGGCTTCTGATCTATCGCCAGCATGCCGAGAAATTGCTTAGCACGGGGAAAGCGTATTTATGCTTTTGTACCGAGCAGGAGCTCGAGCAAGAACGCGCGCGGGCGGCGCGAGAGCATCGCCAGCCTATCTATTCAGGAAAGTGCCGCTCGATCGATCCGGGAGAAAGCGCTCGGCGGCGAGCAGCCGGTGATTCCTGTGCCATTCGCCTACGCATTCCCGAACATCCGATTGGTTTCGATGACATCGTTCATGGACCAATCGAGTTTTCGAGCGAAGTGATCAGTGATCCTATTATTCTGCGCTCCTCAGGAATGCCGGTCTATAACTATGTAGTGGTGATCGATGACGCCCTGATGAAGATTACGCATGTGATTCGTGGCGACGACCACCTCTCGAATACTCCCAAACAGGTTTCGCTCTACCAGGCCCTGGGCTGGCCGGTTCCGCAATTCGCCCACCTATCGACCATTCTCGGAAGCGATCGGGAGCGACTATCGAAGCGTCACGGCGCGACCTCGATCGCCAACTTTCGTGACCTAGGAGTTTTGCCCGAGGCGCTGCGAAATTATCTCGCTCTGCTCGGCTGGGCACCGAGCGGAGGGACACGGGAAATCTTCTCGCTAGAGGAGCTGATTCAGGAATTTTCGATCGAGCGGGTGACACCATCGCCGGCGGTGTTTGATGTTGAAAAGCTGTACTGGTTAAACCGCCACTATATCAAGGAGAGCCCGTCCCGGCGGCTCGATGCTCTCGCTCTTCCTTACTACGCTCGCTCTCTCGGCCTCGGTCCTCTCGACGAGGCGGGGAGCAATTACTCGGTTTCGCCCCAGATCAGCATCTGGCTAGAGAAGGTTACCCGCTTGCTCATTCCTGCTGTCGACCGACTCGATCAGTTACCCGAGAAGGCCTCGCTGATTTTTTCCTATGATGCCAAGGCGGCCCTCGAATCCCCGGAGAACCTTGAGGTTCTCGGCTGGAGGCAGACGGATGCGGTTCTTACGAGAATTACCGTCAAAATTTTGGAAGATGAGGCCGCTCGCGAGAATCAGCTAACCGCAGAAGGTTTTAAGAAGATGGTCAACGAAGTGAAGGCGGAAACCGGGGCCAAGGGCAAGGAACTATTTCACCCCATTCGCATCGCCTTGACCGGCGCCCACTCCGGCCCTGAGTTTGATAAGTTGATCCCCATCTTTGAGGAAGGCAGCCATTTACCGCTGCCACGGCATGTGCTGAGCGTGAGAGAACGGATTGAGCAGTTTAGCCGTGCTCGACTAAGCTAGAAGATCATTCAGGGCCAAGGTGAGCTCCGGGTATTTAAAGCGAAAACCGCTCTCGATGAGTTTTTCGGGCAGAACCCGGGCGCTGGCGAGCAAACCCTCCTGGGCAAACTGCCCTAACGCAATTTGAGCGAGCCACGCAGGAATGGGGAGTAGCGCCGGGCGCTTGAGGGCCTGAGCGAGCGCCCTGGTGAATTCGCTATTTCTTACCGGTTCAGGCGCGGTGATGTTGATGGGCCCGCTAACTTCCTTCG
>JAFAPG010000683.1 GCA_019247235.1 Acidobacteriota bacterium | reverse complement strand
TTCGGGTTGGGATTTTGGCTATTCTGATCAGTCTGGTCTTCATCGTTGGCGAAATCTGGCGCCGGACCACCTTTCGCTATGTTCACGACCTGCGCCGCCGCTATCAGTTTCTGCTCTTGCGCCGGGTGGTACTGTGGATTGCGATTGTGGTTATTATCATTCTGACCTTTGCCAGTCAGTTGGGATCGGCCGTCACCTTCGCTGGTCTGATTACGGCAGGCGTCGCCGTCGCCTTACAAAACGTAATCCTCTCGGTGGTTGCCTACTTTTTCCTAATCGGCAAATACGGCATCCGCATCGGGGATCGGGTGCAAATTTCCGGTGTTTCGGGCGAAGTGGTCGACCTTGGGTTGGTGCGCATTCATCTCATGGAGTTGAGCGGCCAGTCGGAACCGCAGCCTACCGGGCGTATCGTCGCATTCTCTAACTCTATTGTGTTTCAGCCGACGGCGGGGGTCTTTAAGCAGATTCCCGGAACCAATTTTGCCTGGCATGAGATCCGGCTCACTCTCGCCGCCGACAGCGACTATCACACCGCCAAGAGCCGGATCACAGAAGCCGTCGACCGCGTCTTCCAGCACTCCCAGCAAAGTATGGAGGAACAACGGCGGATGATGGAAAGCCTGGCTGTTTCGCGCACCGAGTTGCATCCCAAAGTGCGTCTCAGCTATACCAGCGTAGGCATTGAAGCCCTGGTGCGATTTCCCGTTGAGTTGGGCAAGGCCAGCGAGATCGACGACGAGCTCATGAAAGAGCTCATTTCTCATCTCGAGCAGGATCCCCCGCTGAAACTTTTGCGCACTGAAGTTCCTACCCCTGCCTCCCCCTAGCGCAGTAGATTCACCGAGCGATGAGCGTACTCGAGCACCCGGCCCGGCAGAATTCCCAGATAGATGGTCGCCGCTAAACTTATGCCAAGAGCCAGACCAAGACCGGAGGGGATGGGAGTTATGGGCACATGTTCGCGCGGCTCTCGCATGTACATAACCACGATCACCCGCAGGTAATAGTAAGCGGCGACAGCGCTGTTAAGAACCGCTATTATGGTGAATCCCACGAGATTTGCCTGCAAGGTTGCGCTGAACACGTAAAACTTGGCGAAGAAGCCGCCGGTAATCGGGATTCCGATCAACGACAGCAAGAATATGGTCAGAATCGCGGCTAGCGTCGGGGAGCGCCGTCCGAGCCCCGCATAATCTTCGAGCGTAACGTAGCGTTCGTCTGCGCTGGCCAAATGGCCAATCACCGCGAAAGCCCCAACATTCATGGCCGCGTAAGCGGCGGTATAGAACATGGCGGCGGGGATTCCATTGCCCGGCAGCCCGGCGAATGCCATGAGCAAATAGCCAGCATGGGCAATCGAGGAATAGGCGAGCAAACGTTTGATATTGTCCTGAACCAGGGCGGCGATGTTGCCGATGGTCATCGAGAGCGCGGCCGCTACCCAGATCAACCAAGTGCGTCCTGGTGCCTGGGCCTGAAACAGGACGCGAATCAGCACGGCAAAAACGGCGGCCTTCGGAGCGGTGGACATAAATCCCACCACCGGAGACGGAGCTCCTTCATACACGTCGGGAGTCCACACGTGGAACGGTGCGGCAGCCACTTTGAAGCCCAAACCTACAAATAGAAGTGCGATGCCCACGTAAGCCAATATCGGGCCGCGTGCGCTACCCATGTAGAGGCCGAGCGTCTGACCAATCCTTTCGATGCTGGTTGACCCCGTGGCCCCAAACAGCAGCGCCACACCATAAAGGAAGAAAGCAGTGGCGAAGGAGCCCAAGAGAAAATATTTGACCGAAGATTCAGCGCTGATGGCGGCGCGCCGCCGAAATCCCGCCAGGATGTAGGTAGAGATCGAGGAGATCTCAAGGGCGATAAATATCAGCACCAGCTCCACGGCCGAAGACATTAGATCCATGCCGACCGCGCCGAATAACAAGAGCCCGTAGTATTCCCCCGCGCGGATCTGCTGAACTTCCATGTATTCAAAGGAGCTCAGGATGATTAGGGCAGTGACAGCGGCCACCACGACATGAAAGAAGACGCTAAATGCGTCCACCTTGACCATCTCCCAAAAGGCAAAGCCCCAGAACCTGGTTTGCGCTTGGTACAGGGTAGATAGAAGCGCGCCCGCCGCTCCCAGAAAGGCGATCCCTGCCAAGACTGGCTGGCTGCGGCGCTCATCGAGCACGGGGTCAATCAGCATCACCAGCATGCCAAAAACCGACAGCACCAGCTCAGGCAGAATGCGCACGTAGTCGGCTGCGCCAGGCAGGGGGTGGGTGGCTTCAAAAACGCCCATCATTGTCCTATCACCTGGGTGACAAATTGTGTGAAAGGCACGAGCAGCCCGCGCACGGCGGGGTCAATCGCGTTAAGCCACAAGAGCGGCGCCACTCCCATGACCAGGGCCACGGTAGCGGCGGGCCACAACGCCACGCGCTCACGCAGCCGCAGATCCGGCAAAGAGCGGTTTTCTGCGTGCTTCATAGGTCCGAAAAAGACGCGTTGGTACATCCACAGCAAATAGCAAGCACTCCAGATTACTCCCGTCGCTCCTACCACTCCCCACCACAGTTGGCTTTGAAAGGCTCCGCTTAGAACCAGAAATTCCCCGATGAAGCCATTGAGCAAAGGCAGACCGACGGAGGCGAGAACGATGAATAGAAAAAAGGTAGAGTAAACCGGCATGGGTGTCGCCAAGCTGCCGAACTGGGCGATTTCATATGTGTGCCGTCGTTCATAGATGATTCCCGCCAACATGAATAGACCGCCGGTCGAGATTCCGTGGGCAAGCATGACAAACATGGCGCCGTTGACGCCGGCTTGCGTAAAACTGAAGATCCCCAGGACGACAAATCCTAGATGGCTGATGGAAGAGTAGGCGATCAGCTTCTTCATGTTGGGCTGCACCATAGCCACCAGCGCGCCGTAGACGATGCCAATGAGCGCGAGCACCCCGATCCAGGGGGCATTGTTGCGCGATTGCTCGGGGAAAAGCCCCAAGTTAAAGCGCAACATGCCATAAGTTCCCATTTTCAGCAACACGCCGGCCAACAGTACCGAGCCGGCAGTCGGAGCCTCGACGTGCGCGTCCGGCAGCCAGGTATGAAACGGGAAGAGGGGAACCTTAACGGCAAAAGCGATGAAGAACCCTAAGAACAGCCAAGGGGCGGCCGCAGTATAGCCTTCGACTCCTCCGCTGCGGATTGCCGATTGAATGGCAGGGAAGTCAAAACTTCCGCTTTTCGCGTATAGCCACAAGATAGCCGCCAGCATGAAGACGGAGGCAATCATGGTGTAAAGAAAAAATTTCACCGCGGCATAGACGCGCCGACCATGACCATAGACGCCAATCAGCAGTGCCATGGGAATAAGCGTCGCTTCCCAGAAGAAGTAAAACAAAAACAGATCCAAGGCCACGAAGACGCCGATCAGGCCGGTTTCGAGCAGCAGCAGGAGAATAAAGAATTCTTTGGTTCGCTCCTGGATCGACTCCCAGGAAATCAGCACGCAGAGTGGGGTCAGGAAGGTTGTCAGCACTACCAACCAGAGAGAGATTCCATCAAGACCCAGATGGTAATGAATATTCGGGGTAGGAATCCAGGGCACATTCTGCTCGAACTGAAAACCGGCGTAATCACGATGAAAGTGCGCCGGTAAATGCAAAGACAGAAAAAAGGCGAGCAGAGAAATGAACAGGGCAAATATGCGGATATCACGATTACGTCGGCGAAAGAAGATGAGCAGCAAGGCTCCCGCGGCAGGCACAAAGGTTACCAGCGTCAAAATGACCGTATTGAGAAAATTCATCTGCCCCCCATTCCTACCCACACCATGTAGGCGATCACGGCCATGGCGCCGATCGACACCCAGCCAGCGTAGGAACGAAGGTTTCCAGATTGCATGTGGCGTAAGCCGTGGGAAAGATCACGCGCGCTATCGGCGCTGCTATTCAGCGTGCCATCGATAACTCCCTGATCGATCGCTCGCCAAAACACCAGCGTAGAAATCGCAATCAGCGGTTTGACCAAGACAGTGTTGTACAACTCGTCGATCCAATATTTGTGGGCCACGGCCAAGTAAAGCGCATGAAGGGACGAGGCAATCCGATCCGGCAGCTCAGGGCGCCAGCAATAAAGCAGAAATGCCAATGCTCCCCCGAGAACAGCAACCAGCACGGAAA
>JAFAPG010000366.1 GCA_019247235.1 Acidobacteriota bacterium | reverse complement strand
CTAACGTCCTGCACGAAGGGATTGGCCACGGGCTGATTGCCCTAGTGACGGGGACGAAGTCCGGCGTACTCACGACCGTCGCCTGGTCGAGCGCAACCGACTCACGTCTTGTCGAGGCGGGCGGAACCCTGGTCAATCTCGGGGCTGCGCTCGTCTTCTGGCTGGTTTTGCGACGCAGCCAGACTCTCTCGGTACATGGCCGCTATTTCGCATTCCTCAGTTGTACCTTCAACCTGTTTACTGGAACCGGGTACTTTCTCTTTTCCGGTATGACCGACTTTGGAGATTGGGCTGCAGTGATTTCCGGTCTCGATCCGCACTGGTTATGGCGGACTCTATTGGTGATCTTCGGCGCGGCTACGTACTATATGGCGGTGCGCGTAGCTGGGATCGCGCTGGTGAAATATGTTGGGATTCCGCAAGACCAGCAGCGACGGCTAAGAAAACTCACCCTTGTTCCCTACTTCTCCGCCATCCTGGTGGCCTGCCTCGGCGGACTAGTCAATCCATTGGGAATACAACTGCTGTGGCAGTCCGCCCTGCCTGCGACGGCCGGTGGGCAGAGTGGATTACTCTGGCTCCAGTACTACATTCGCCGGGGAACCGTTCCCCATCGAAAACCAGAGAACGTAAGGCGCCACTACACCTGGATCATTGCGGCTACTGTTTTGGCAATTCTCTATATCGTGGTACTAGGACGGGGAATAACGCTGCATCGCTGAGCTTTTCGGAACCAATGGTCTGCCCCAATGAAATCCACTGTGCGACCGGTGCCGCAAAATGGTGTTCCGCGCTCCCCATCACTAATTTCGCAAGCCGGAAGCAATCGGGTTGAAGTCGAAAGTTGCCGATTTCGTTCTTCCCTCCATCGAAGTTGGCTCGAAGGTTGGATCGACGAGTTCATAATCCGGAGGAGTCGATATCGGCTGCATCGGTCGAAGTTTTCCTAGATGGAAGGATTCGACGAAAGCGCCTGTCGAGAATTGCTGATCGAAAGATGAGGGCGTAGATATTCGCCCCGGACTGAATGAGAGGAGGTCATTGACGAGCCGTGTGAGTGCCGCCTGGATGCTAACCGCGCCCGAGATGTGTGGCTTCCAATCTTTCTCGATGAATTCGCGGTCGGCTCCAGCCCAAACGCGAGCCCACAAGCCATTCTTGTCCGCATAGGGGATGTACCCCGGAGCTAATTCGGCAACCAGTTCCCCGGAGGTGTAGAAAAGCACCTCATGCCAGAGGTCGCGGTGAAGCGGAGTGGCGGTTTTTGATGGCGCTAGCGTGGCCGCTTTTTCCGCTGAATCAATGGCCGCCCTTACCCCCTCCATCATGGCATGTGAGCTTTCGTGGAAGGCCATCTCCAGAGCAGCTGTTCCCTGGTTGGCGGCGTCGGTGGTCGAGATTGTCGGACGAGTTGGGAACAGGGTTGTGTAGGCCCCGGCGCAATTCGCGTACACCACCGCGTCCACTCGTATGGGCCGCGATGGCCACGGCACTTCGTAAATTCTTGCAAGAGCTTGTCTCATGTCGACACCATACCGGTCGAGCAGAGGCTGCAAGTGGCGGACCCATTCCTGGTTCAAGGATTCGTGACGCGGCCACCAATGCCGGCGATAAACTGGTGCAGCCCGCAACAACACGGATTTTAGCTCAGGCGATAGTTTTGCCTCCTCCAAGTCCCTCGCGTGTTCTGAGTCTTCGAGCTGGTTTTTGATATCCACCATGCCCGAATCGAAAAGCAAGTCTCGCTTGGCCAATGACATCGCGTAGTAAGAGACTGCAGCATGCCAATCGTCGCCCTCAACCTGGGAGAGGCTTGCCATTTCGTTCGAATCAGCTGGGTCAATGTGCACTCGAATGGGCCCACCAGGAGCGGAGGCCTGCGCCTGGCAGTAGAGAAAATGGTGAAGATTCACCCAGAAGCCGTTATGAAAATCAAATATTCCCTGAGTGCCTGTGAACTCAGCTGGCTGATCAGCGCGGCAGATGTTCGAGAGTAGGCAAAGCAACACCAGCGAGCAGCAAAGGTAAGGAAACCTGGGCATCAATGGCGTGCAATGCCGCATGCGAATGCCGGGAATTGATTGATGGATCGTGATTTGCCGGGTAAAACCTCTGGTTCTGCGTTCGGTTGTCGTACTTGATCAGTCTGGACCGCGTTTTGGATGAAGTTCCTCCTGAGGAGCGCAAACTTCCGCCGCCTTCTGCGAAAGCTCATCTTATACCGGTTATAGCGGGAGCGCCGTTTCCAAACCCCGATGGTCAGATGGACTGACTTGAAAGCGCGCCGCCTAGACCTCATCCCCAGGATGGGATCGCACCAGGAGTGTCAGGAGCCCACTTTAGGCCGCCAAGCAAGATCCTCGGAACTTTTGTATGTCGAGCAAATAGACTAAGGTGTTCAAACAATGTGGAGTGTCATGAGCACCGGAGCTATCCTCGCCATTGCCATCCCTGCGACAGGGGTCCTCCTGATGCGCTTCCGTAAGCGTTGGCTTGCGACGTTCAACATCGCCGTCACCAACCGAATTACCGGACTGTTCGCGGGATGGCTTCCCGGTTTCGGCATCTTGACCCACATCGGCCGGAAGTCCGGCAAGCTCTATCGGACTCCCGTCAATGTCTTTAGAGTAGAAAATGGATTCGTCATCGCCCTCACTTACAGCAGCAAGTCAGAGTGGGTAAAGAACATTCTCGCGGCAGGCGGATGCGAACTGAAGAGCGTGGGCAGGAAGTATCAGCTTTCCTCACCCGAAGTTGTGCACGACCCTTCGCGAAGGCGGTTCCCGTTTCCCGTGCGCATCCTTCTCAAGCTCGTTGGCGCGGACGAGTATTTCCATCTTTCGATTGCTTAACTTTCTTACTGCCATACTATTCGCGGACACGCGGTCTTGAAAAGAGTGCGCTAGGTAACGGCC
>JAFAPG010000362.1 GCA_019247235.1 Acidobacteriota bacterium | reverse complement strand
GCCGGTGGTTGCCTGGATGTAAAAGGTGAGCCAAAGGAAGGCGCCCGGGGCGATGAGTGCCATGGCATTCATCGTCAGTCCGGTTAGACCTAGACTCGGTTTCATCTCTGCAGATGCGTCGGCCATTTGAATTGTTCTCCTTAGGAGTTTGACTCAGGAATTCGTACTGGACTTTCGAGCTGCATCAACGTGGATGCTCCTCTACCAACCTGGCGCGGGCTGACTTGAAAACCATCGTGGTCATGGCAGGAGGTTGCGCGCTCCAAGCCAGCCCGCATAATGTCCGTCGCTTTTGGCGTCGGACCACGAACTCTCTTTCTACTTCCTGTTGCCACCTTTTCGTCCTCGCCCGGCCGTTGCGAAATCCCGAGATCATAGCGGAAATCGCAGTCGGGGGCGAGCTGTTGGCGGCCGATCAAAACATGAAACCGGCTTCAATGACACCCCGCGGTTGGTTTGTGTTCAGCCCGGCAGGACCAAACACCGCACCGGGAGTGGAATTGGTTGCATGAACGATGGCTAAGTCTGCTCGCAGGAAAAACGCATCCTTGCGATAAGTGGGAGTCAAGGTGAGGGCGAATGCCCCGCTCCCTGGACCGTAGAGTAAGTTGACCGCCCCGTTTTGGACGTTCCCGTTCGAGGAAATGTACTCAGCCCGGCCGGCCATCGAAAAACCACGTTTGAAGTTGTAGGTGAGCAGCAGCGCTTCCCCTTGGGTGCGCGCGCCTTTGGTTATGCCGATCTTCGTGTTGGTGGGCACATTGGTGTATTGAAAGTATGGCTGCACCACCCAACTGCCTTTGGTATAGGTGTAAATCAAGTTGTAGATCTGCGAGTTGTTTTGAGCGACGGGCGTGGCCAGCGTGTTCTTCGCATAGGCGCCCGCATTTCCACCCGCAACAAAAGCAAAGCTGTTGGCGGCGTTGAAAGCATAGGTCAAGGACCCGGTCAGCCAGGTATAACGGTTCGAATAGAAGCCATCGTTCCAGCTAAGGGAGGCGGTCAGCTTCTTATAAGTCTCGTTGAGCTGAATGCCGCGGTTCACCGCGTTTTCCTGATTCCACAACAGGCCGCGCTCGATGTTCATGTTTTCGAAGCTGAACGTATACTCGGCGCCGATGAGGGTTGGCAGAGCGCCGACCTCTACGTTGAAATTGCCTTTCACCAGCTTCAGGTAGCCCTGCGGAAAGGGGCCGTACAAGTTCTTAATGGTGTCTGAAGTCGACAGGTAGGGGACTCCAAGAGCCGGCAGGTTGTAAGCGCCACCCTGGAGATAAAATTGCCACCATCCCGTGGTCTTTTGGACAAACAGCTGAGCGTTGCTGATATCCCAGTGGCTTGAATTGTCGCCCGCGATGTGGTTGCCTTCAACCCAACCTATTCCACTCAAAATTCCGGTAACCGCCAGTTTCCCACCCTCAACTTCGTGCGGGATCGCGGTCTGTAAAGGTCCGGACATCGAAGGATTTGGTAAAGGTTGTGGATCTGCAGGCTTGGTCGCGGCGGCGGCGGTGCCAGCGGGAGGCGAACCTGCGCCTTGCGTCTGCGCCGGGGCGCTCTGCCCAGATGAAGCGTCCTGCCCAGAAGAGGGTAACGCGACCAGCATTCCAAGCAAGAGAGCCAGGAAATAGGGGAATCTAGTGCTCAAGGTTAATCTCCTTTTCGACGTCTCGGTCATTTCGCGACCTTTTCTACACGCGCTTCATGTACGCGAACATGGAGCCGGGTAATTTTGTGGGACTTACGCGAGACATTCATTCACGGGTACTCGGCAATCTTTAGGCTTAGCCCCGGGATCGACCCAAGCCACGTGAACAATGTTTGCAAAGCTATTGCCTGGGTAAGCTAGGTGTCCAATTGATTGTTTTTTTTGCTGTGATTAGAGAAATTTTGAAAAAAGAAATCTATGGAAGGGATAAATAAGTTTTTTGCCCACTGAAAACAAAAGACAATTCGTTGCGATCCTGGAAAGCTGGTCAGGAATTACGAATGCATAGAATTTGCTTTGTGAATCCAGGGCCTCAGCCTGAAAATGATCGCTGCCCTTCCAGGCGGCATAATTCGCGAGTTCCAATCACTGGCCGAACAGCTTGCGGCGCACATCGGGCCAGAACTCTTTCATGATATTGAATGCCGCGTCGAGAGCAATTTGTTGGCTCCATTTGTTGGCGGTGTTGCCGAAGGAGCGATTGGCGGCGGGATAATAGAGGTTGGAAATGCCCGCAGCCACGGCGTTTCCTGCTAGTTCCGAGGTATTGAAGTGATTTCGCTGGTCGTCGCCGCGGGTAACCACCTCGCGACTGAGGGCATAGCCGGTTCTTTTCCAGAAGCCTCCCTTGCCGCGGGTAAAGTAACGGGGATCTTGGCGCAGCAGCACCGGGAATATGGCCTCGGTCATCATGTTCCCAATGGCTTGATCGGAAAACGCCCCGCCATAGTACTTGAAAAAGGCTTGGGCTCCGTGGCCGAAGGCGTATTGCCTTTGCGCCATGGACATGCCGGCAAAGATGCCGGCCACCAGAAAGGCCGATGGGTCAAAGGAATCATCAAAGGCGATTTTGAACTTCGCCCCAGAAGTGAGCGGCCGAAGTTCGGCCGGGTTCTCCTCCTCGCGATAATTGGGAATGATCCAGAAGATATGGTTCTTGCTGTGCTTTTCGGAATCCCGGTCTCCGACCTGGGATTTCTTTTCCGCCTTGCCATCGTCAGAAGGCGTACTTTGTTGGGCTACGAGAGAAAGCGAAAGCAACAACACCAGGCATGCGACAGAGACGCCGGACCTGAAACCCAGCCGTCCGAACCGCTGCTGCCGAGGAGGAACGCTTAAGCACGCCAATCGAGGGTACACTTCTCAATAGATGCATCTGTCGGCGAGGAGTTTCTGGATGCCAGGAGGAGAAGCGGTCGGGAAGGGAATTTTTGGGGAATTACCTCTCCCGCTTTCTGCCGACGATCGCCTCAAGGTAATCCCGAACGCTTGTAAATATTAGATTTGGTGTTAGTTACTGGAAATTACCACCGTGGTTCAATTCCCCTTCGGAAGATTGTCGATCCTAGAGGAACCAGCCTATAATCGTTCCTGCTCTGGTAAGGGTTCTCCGTCAGGTTCCGGGAAGGTAGGCGCGAAAGCTTTCGGGCTTCGCCGTCAACAGTCTCGGTATGCGTAGACGCCTGAAAATCGCCCTGATGGCAATGCCCACCGCCGCGACCTTTCTTTCCTTGGGGCCCTCGCTTTGGGCAAGCGACGGGCCGATAACTGTCAGTACTGACGATTCCGGTCACAAGGTCTATGTCAATGACTTTGTTCCTCCTCCGGCTCCTAAACCCGTGTTTCATTCCGAAGGGAAGCAGTTGGTCTACTGGAGCTCGACCGAACATCGCTGGAAGGCCGTGGCTCAGGCACACGTGCAGGCGGCAAAGACGGCCGCAGCGGAAGTGGACCGCTACCTAGAAAAACCGAATCTCGGGCAAAACTCTTCTCCGACCGGCGGGTTCACACAGCGGGAGATAGACGGTGCCATTGAAAAGGCGGCGGCGAGGCATAACGTCGATGCCAACTTGGTGCGCGCTCTCGTAAAGGTTGAGTCGAACTTCAACCCCAATGCCGTTTCCCGCAAAGGCGCTATGGGGCTGATGCAGCTGATGCCAGCGACGGCGCGGCAACTGAAGGTGAACAATCCGTTTAATCCGGAGGAGAATATAGACGCCGGCGTGCGCCATTTGAAACAATTGCTCGAAAGCTACCGTGGCGATGTGCGTCTTAGTCTCGCCGCCTATAACGCCGGGAGCGGCGCGGTGATGCGCAATCGCGGCATCCCCAACTACGCCGAGACGCAGAATTACGTGCGGCGCATTACCACGCTGTACGGCGCCGCCCAGGGCGGGGGAGCTTATTTCGGATCGGCTCCGATTGAACGGCTGAAATTGCGGCGCGACGCCAGAGGTGTGTTTTACATCAGCAACACGGATTGAGCATCTGATTTGCCGTTCCTGGTGAGGCGAGGTTCGTCCAGGCGTACCCCGGCTCCTTTTGACTTAGGTGCGGGTCCCAAGGCGCTTGGCCGCGCCCTGTGGCACCCCGGGCGGGTTCTCTCAGGGTAGAACCACAGGTCTTGGCTTGAACAGCATTGCTTCTACGACGAACGCCGGACGCACCAGCGTTGCCTTGCTGGCGTGTCTTCTGGCTGGGGCCGCGGTGGCTCAGGCGAGAACGCACCGTTCCCAAGATTGGGCGGAAGAGCAGTTTGTTAAGGCGGAGGGTGAACGGGAAACCCTCAACGGTCGTGCCGAGCAAGCGCGTACACGTCGCGAGTACGAGACGGTCATAGCCGCCTACCGCCGCATTTTTACTGAAGCGCCGAGCTCAACCAAGGCGGACCCCAGTGTCTTTGCCGTGGCCGAGCTAACCTCACAGATGGGCCGGCACTTTAAAGATGATTTTGCCCTCTATTCTTCGGTGCGCGCCTATAAGTTCCTGCGACGTGAATATCCCGGAAGCAAGCATCGCGTCGAAGCCTTGCTGGCCATCGGAGAAATTTACCAGAATGACCTGGGCGATGAAGCCGACGGGCGGGTGGCGTTTGAGGAACTGATTCGCCGCTATCCTGGTAGCGATCTGGTGAAAGAAGCTCGTGCCGAACTGGAGCGCTCGACCCTAGGTAGGGAGAATGCCGACGGCCAGAAAAACGCGCGCGAGGCACAGAGCCATTCGCCGGGGAAAGCTCAAGCAATCGAGCCAGACCGATCAGCGCAGCGTCGATCCGAAGCTCAGCCGACAACGCCTCCTGGCAATGAAGGCGAAAAGCCGATCCGGGTGACCGGCCTCGAGTACTCTTCGACCGGCGATTACACCCGCGTTACCGTCCAGCTTGACGAGGGTGTGGAATTTAAGTCCGAGCGCATCGATCATCCCGACCGCATCTTCTTTGATCTGAAAAATGCCAGACTATCCTCGGGCTTAGCCGGCCGCAGCCTTGATATTGACGACCATTTTGTCAAACGAGTGCGCGTCGCTCAATATAAGCCGGGGCGAGCCCGCATCGTGGTCGAAACCGAGGGGCGCGCGAATTACAACGCCTCCTTGGTTCTGAACCCTCCGCGCTTGGTAATCGATATCCACGATGATGAATCCGACGCCGATTCATCCGACCCGATCGCCGACGCGGCGCCCATTGACGCGACCGCCGCAGGCAAAATCATCGCTGCCGTCGACAAGTCATCGGAGAAAGAAATCAAATTGCCTGGCGTGCCCAACGCTCCTAAAAAGGTTATTGTTGAAGCCGATGATGATGACGCCAGCCTTGAGCCGCCCCCCGAGAGCAACTCGAGCTCAAAGCGCGGAAGCCTTGGCGCGCAGCGGCGGCCGACGCCAGAGCTCGGAAGCCGCGCCATGCGAGAATCTGAGCCCACCGCAAGCGGCGATCGATCGCTCATACGAACCCTAGGATTGAGGATTGGAAAGATCGTCATTGATCCCGGCCATGGCGGTCATGACACGGGAACCATCGGTCCCAACGGGCTGCTCGAAAAAAATCTGGTGCTCGATGTCAGTCGGCGCTTAGGCAAATTACTGGAATCGAGATTGGGCGCCGATGTGGTCTTCACCCGGCGGGACGATACCTTTATTCCGCTCGAGACCCGCACCGCCATCGCCAACCAGGAACAGGCGGATCTGTTCGTGTCGGTGCATGCAAATTCCAGCCGCGATCCCGATGCCAGAGGCATCGAAACCTATTATTTGAATTTCACCTCCTCGCCTGAGGCTCTTGAAGTTGCCGCCCGTGAGAATTCCGCCTCTGACAAATCCATCCACGAACTACAGGACCTGGTAAAAAAGATCGCGCTCAAAGAGAAGATTGAAGAGTCTCGCGAATTTGCCGCCGACGTGCAGGAGTCGCTGCACTCAGGGCTGGCCGCCAGGAACTCTGAAATCCGCGATCGCGGAGTAAAGAAAGCTCCTTTTGTGGTGCTGATCGGCGCCAACATGCCGTCGATCCTGGCGGAGATTTCCTTTATTAGTAATCCGGCTGACGCTAAGAGAATGAAAAGCGGGGAATACCGCCAGCGCGTCGCCGAATCTCTTTATCAGGGAATCTCCCGGTATGTGAATAGCTTAGGGGGCCTGAAGGTGGCAAGCAAGCTGGACCGAGGCTCAGGCGATTAATCCTCTCCCAGTCGAGCCAGCGACCCAGTCCGCCTCTAGAAACTTTCCTTCCCGCTCTGTAGTCTATGTATAGAGAGTTGCCCGGCCCTTTTTCATGAGAGCTCTGCGTTTTTTTTCGTGGCTTCTGCTACTTGCAAGCGTTGACCTCGGCTTGGCTCAGAAGAACACCCCCAGCACCAGTTCACCAATTCTTCCTAGTGCTTTTGGCGGTTGGCGGATTTCTGGATCTCGTCAACTGAGCACCAATGCGGCCGCGGCCGATCCTATCAATGCATCTCTTTTAAAGGAGTACGGCTTCACCGACTTTGAAGGTGCGATCTACAGACGCGAGGATGGCCGCCAGCTATCGATCAAAGCCGCACGTTTTGGCGATGCCAGCGGCGCTTACGGGGCATTCACCTTTTACAAAACGCCCGAGATGTTGAACGAACAAATTGGAGACCAGGGATATTCGCTGAACGAACGTGTGCTTTTTTATCGCGGCAGCATTCTGGTGGATGCCAAGTTCGAGAAGCTTTCGGCGATGTCCGCCGCGGAACTGCGTGAGCTGGCAGCTGAACTGCCACGCCCCATCGGCACGACCGCCAATCTGCCGGGTCTACCGGCCTATCTTCCCAAAGACTCGTATGTCAAAAATACCGCCCGCTATGTGGTCGGGCCCATTGCACTCGATAAAACCGGCGCGCCGCTTCCTGCTTCCTTGGTAGATTTCGACAAAGGCGCGGAGGTAGTGATGGGCGATTACAAAGTAGACGGAACGCCAGCGCGAATGATGCTCATCGCTTACCCGACTCCGCAGATTGCTGCCGCCGAGTTCACTCGCATCGAATCGGCCCGCGAAGCCGGTCATCTGGGCGCAGAGACCGTCAGCCTACGTCGCACCGGTCCGATTCTGGTCCTGGCGCGTGGAGCGCTGAGCCCGGGTGATGCCAAATCTCTGGTTTCTTCGGTCAATTACGACGCCGACGTGACTTGGAACGAGAATACGCACTTCACCCGGCGAGACAATGTTGCCAATCTCATCGTCGCCATCATCATCCTGGCGGCCATCATCGGGGGACTCTCGATCGTTGCGGGTATCGCGTTCGGGGGTTTCCGAGTGGCGGTGAAACGGCTATTTCCGGACAAAGTGTTCGATCGGCCCGACCAGGTCGAAATCATCGCTTTGCACCTGTCCGATTCCATTCAAGAGCCACGCGATTCCGCCTAACACCCTAGATTTAGATGAGTTCCGGGTTTTTAGCCGAGTTTCGTCTCATAATGAGGCACTTAGCGAAGAGATGACAAGTCATCGTCAAGCGTATGAAAATAAATAAGTTATTTGCTAAAAAGTTTCTTGACACCCTAGTTTTTGACTCATAAGATTTCGCCAGAAAGTTTTGACGGCGTGTAAAACCTCCGTTGGAACTATTCTCCCTTGAAGAAGAGGCTGCCCAGTGCCGGGTGGCCTTTTCGCTTTTGGAACTACTCGCCTGAAGCCATCGTAGATGCGGGTGGAGGGCGTCAATGTTTTGTGATCAGTGCGGGGCCAGGCTCGAGGGGAACCAACGTTTCTGCAGCCACTGCGGCAAAGAACTCCGCGGTGTAATTTCGGTTGCGCCTTCGCACGCCGGTCGAGTCGAAACCCATGTTCGCATGTTGGGCATTTTGTGGCTGGCGCTGTCGGCGCTTGACGCGCTTGCCGGCGTGGTGGCAATCATTCTGGCGAATACGATATTTTCCCGCTGGGGGCCAAGCAACCTACCGCCGTTTCTCCATCCCTTGATGATCGGCGTGGCGATTTTCTCAATCGCCAAAGCCGGCGGTGGGCTGCTGACCGGCTGGGGGCTACTAAATCGCCAGGGCTGGGCGCGAGGCTTGGCGGTCTTTTTGGGAGTGATTTCTCTGTTCTTTCATTTTCCCTTTGGGACTGCCCTGGGCATATATACCTTGTGGGTATTGCTGCCCCCGGACGCCGATCTCGCGT
>JAFAPG010000355.1 GCA_019247235.1 Acidobacteriota bacterium | reverse complement strand
GATCTATGGCATACACCAGGCCTCCGAGAGCCGGGCCTAGAATCGAGGCGGCCTGGAAGCTGGTCGAATTCCAAGCCACGGCGCTCGGAAACAGCTCGACAGGCACGAGTGAGGGTAAAAGCGATCTGCCCGCGGGGCTATTGAAGGCTCGCACCACTCCAAGCAGCACCAGGACCAGGTAAATCGGTCGCACGCTGCCGTGCTCAGTTCGCGTGATCTCGACCAGCAGAATGGAACACAGGGCAAAACCGAGATTACAGACCAGCAGCAGATTCTTGCGCGAAAAACGATCCGCCGCGTGTCCCGCAATCAAGAATAGGAAGACATTGGGCAGAAATTGCGCCAGTCCGACCAGCCCTAGGTCCAAAGGTCGGCGCGTCATCTCATACACCTGCCAGCCCACAGCTACCGACTGCATTTCGAGCGCAGCTACGACCAGAAAGCGCTCGATCTCATAGAAAGCGAAATTCACCTGGCGGAATAGGGCAAGACCCGTGGCATTCCTGGATTCGGCCATGCCTCCTACTTTGCCATATGCACGCTGCACACGCCCTTCCCGGGGATGGTCGGCTGCGATCACGCTCGAGCTCAGCTAGAATGTCCACACCGATCACGATTCGCACACTCGCCGTCGGTCAGGTTCGCATGCGCTTTGAAACTTTCATCGCCGCTCGCTATTTGCGGGCCAAACGAAAGCAGGCGGTGATTGGCATTATCACGGTAATTTCCATTGCCGGGGTGGCGGCCGGGGTGGCTTCACTGGTGATTGCCTTGGCGGTGAATAACGGCTTCCGGCAGGACCTGCAAGAGCGCCTGTTAAGCGCAACCTCGCATGTGAGTTTGATGCGCACCATGGGCGAGGGCATTTCCGACTGGCGGCCTCTCGTCGAACGCCTCCGAAAACAGCCTCATGTCGTGGCTGCTTCACCCGACATTTACGGCGAGGTTCTGGTTTCGCTTGGCCCCAGAGCCCAAGGCGCCGTGCTCAAAGGAATTATTCCCGGTGAAGAGCGCCAAGTCAGTAATCTGCTCGATAGCGTAAAACAAGGGTCCGCTCAGGTCCTCTCGACCAGCGCCCCACCTGAAAGCTCAGTCAGTGACGGAGACGCTCGACCGACCATCTCTTCAGAAGCGGACTCGCTAGCAGAGGTGAGACGACGCCGCGACGCCATGCCGCCCATCCTTCTGGGAAAAGACATGGCGGACGGATTGGGGGCCAAGGTGGGTTCGATTGTCACGGTAACCAGCCCTCAGGGTGAACTCTCGCCTTATGGCTTGGTTCCCAAGTACGTGCGCTTCCGGGTTGCCGGAATCTTTAACTCCGGATTCTACGATTACGATCTTTCTTGGGCCTTCACTCGCCTCTCTGACGCACAACGGCTACTCGCCACCGGGGACGTCATTGAAGTTATTCAATTCAAAATCGATGACATCTACCGGGCGGCCGAGATGGGGCGAGAACTTGAACGGGCGGCTGGTCAGGGATTCACCTCGACCAATTGGATGGATCAGCAGAAAGCTTTGTTCCACGCGCTGAAGGTCGAGAAGCTGGTCACATTCATTACCGTGGGATTGATTGTCTTCGTAGCGGCGCTCAATATCCTCATCTCACTCACTATGATGGTGATGGAAAAGACTCGAGACATTGCCGTGCTGATGTCGATGGGAACGCGTAAAGCGCAGGTGCGCAAGATCTTCATTGCCCAAGGCGCTCTGATTGGTCTGGTGGGAACGTCGATCGGGTTGCTGGTCGGCTACCTGTTGTGTTGGCTGGGCGGGCATTATCACCTGTTTTCGCTCTCCCCGGAGGTGTACTCAATCGATTATGTGCCCTTTGCACCCCGCCTGGTCGATGGTGCGTGGGTGGCCGTTGTGGCCGTCGGAACCTCCCTGATCGCCACCCTTTATCCTTCCTGGTCGGCGGCGCGAATCTTGCCCGCCGAGGCTCTGCGCTACGAATGACCGATGGTGCTCGGACGCGACAAGCGGCGATGAAAGCAACGGGAGTGTGGTACCGGAATCATGTCTCTGCCGGCGTCGGCTCACGGCGATTGGCAGACCTTTTAGCTTGAGCCCGCCGTAGCGCTTTTGGCTTCGACCGATCCGGTTAGGGTACGTTCGGCGATGCCGGCATAATCGCGCAGCTTTTTGAGCGAGGTTTGAATCTGCTCCACCTGCTGGCG
>JAFAPG010000347.1 GCA_019247235.1 Acidobacteriota bacterium | reverse complement strand
GTCGGCTACGGCCCATCGCAGATCTTCCACGCCACTGAATCTCGTATAGCTGTTCATGCCCTGATCGATCGCATCTTTCGCCGCTGCGCCCACGGCGAGAGGAATGGCCGTGTCACAGACACCCTGAGCGAGGTTGATGCCACTGACCTTCTCGCATTCGATCGACATAGCCCGAATCTCAGATTGGACGATATGCATCGTTCTAGCGCTAACGTTGAGTTTAGTCGCAAGATTACCGTTCATGGTGTACACGTTACGCCGAGATACCTTGTGTAACAAAGACCGACTTATGGCATCGCACAAAGAAGGTGCGAACACTTTGAGCTACGATGTCCACTTGTTCCTCGGTTGTCTCCGCACTCATGGGAAGTGACAACACTTCGCGGCAGATGCGTTCCGTGAACGGAAGCCTCGGACTGCGGAGTCCAAGCCCGCGATGTTCCCACATTGGCTTCGGCCAGCTGATCAGCGTCTCAATGCCCTCATTCGTTAAGTGTTGACGTAGATCGTCACGCTGCGGTGTCATGACCACGTAATTTTGAAACGCGTCAAGGTGCCCATCGCCGTCGAATGGGGGCAAAGTGATTTCGTCGATTCCAGCAAGATGGTCATGATAGAGACGGGCGATCTTCCTTCGATGTTGGGTGAATACAGGCAGATAGCGAAGCTTCACGTGGAGCACAGCAGCCTGAACATTGTCGAGCAGCGCCGTATATCCGTGGCAATGGTATTCGCCGGTGTCGCGGTCTTCTCCATTGTAACGAAGTAATGTCGCCGAACGCGCGATCTGAGGATCATCTGTTGTAATCGCCCCGCCATCGCCGAAACCGCCAAGAATCTTGAATGGGTAAAAGCTCCAACAGCCCGCCGCGCCGATCGAGCCGGCTTTTCTGCCCATGTGCGCAGCTCCGGCCGATTGAGCGGCGTCTTCGATCACTCTTAACCCGTGCCGTGCGGCTATGGCCATGATGCGGTCCATTTTCGCCATGCGGCCGTTGAGGTGGACTGGAATTACAGCCTTCGTTCGCGGTGTGATGGCCGCATCGAACGCATCAGGGTCGATGTTGAAGTCGGAGCCGACCTCGACCAGAACTGGAGTCGCTCCACAATTCACAATCGCCGAAACCGTGGCTACGAACGTGTGAGCCGGAGTGATCACCTCGTCTCCACAGCCTACATCGAGTGCACGCAACGAAAATTCTAGCGCGTGGTAACCGCTATTCACGCCAACCGAATACTTTGTGCCCACGAACTCCGCGAACTCCATTTCGAAGTCCCGCAACTGCGTGCGACAGATCATGTCCCCATTCAACAGACATTGCGCAATCGCCGCATCCATCTCCGGCTGCAATCGCCGGTAGTGAGAGCGCGCGTTGACAAAAGGAACCTTATAGTTCATTACGTCCTCTTTCGGATGTGAAATTTCAGTGATAGAACACGGTTTGACTTAACTCTGATTTGACCGGCTCGTGCCGCCTGATGTAACTGCAGTCCTTGGCGACCCGTTCTAAGTGGGTGGCCAAGCCTTCATAGATCGTCTGAGGGGAATAGTATTGTTCAAACAGTCTTTTGCCACGACGTCCCATTTCGTGGCGAAGATTTGCATCGGAGAGCAACGGCACTAGCTTGTTAAGCAGGTCATCGGGATCACCAGCCTTGTACGTTACCCCACATCCATGTTCCTGGATTAGCGTTTCGTTTTCTCCTCGGAGTGACGAGACCACCGGGAGGCCCGCGCTGATGTACTCAAACAACTTGTTCGCCAACCCCTGCTTGGCACCTGCTGCATACGCCTGAATACCGATCGCGGCGTTTTGTCGCAACCAAGAGATTTCGGAGGCGCCTAGCCACCCGGTAAACACAACATTGGTCAACCCGCGGGCCAACTCGCGTAGCTGAGGCTCGGCGTCACCTGTTCCGGTAATCACAAACTGAGCGTTCTCATTCCCGCTTTCCGCGATACGTCTCGCGGCCTCAATTACGGGGACCAAATCATACGTGCGACCAAATGTACCTACATACCACAGAAGTAGTCTTCCTGGATCTACACCGAGGCCAGCCAGCTTCTCGCTGGCCTCTTTCACATTACCTGGGTTGATTTCCGGGATCGCATAGCTCAACGGAAAAACGCCGTCATGGACTGATCGTCCACGCTCTGCAATATGCAGCGCCCATTTGAGATAGGCGTCAGAGACTCCGACCACCGCTGTGCACTTCCTCAAGGCATACTGCGCTTGAGCGGACAACCAGAACAACATGGCTTTGCCGGCTCTCCGAAGCTGCAGTGGCAGGACGTCGAAAATAATGTCAGGCCAAAGGTCGCGAATGTCCAACAGCACCGGAACTCTTTGCGCCAAACCATATCGCACAGCCTCTCGAGACAACTCTATCGTGGGGTAGGAGCACAGAATAATATCTGGTCGCCTAGTAACGCTTGCATGCGATCGAAAGCTCCAGGCAATTTGTAGGTGATCGAGGAGTCGCGATATTGAGATGTTTCTAGCATAACCGCAACCGTGAAGCATCTTGATGAGAATGTCATTGAATGAGACATCGCAATCGGTCGAGGCGCGCTGGAGCTTCTGCATATGATTGAACGTTGAGGTCCACCAAGTTACCTCGTGTCCTCGGTTCGACAAGAGATTTGCTAGCATGCCAGTTCGATAGAGACGCTGCCCTCCAGGATCGGTGGGCAAGGGTTCGGCGACTGTCACGAGCCACACTTTCATAGACACATTTCCGAAACAAGTGTTCTCAAGCCAACGCTAGGCTTCATGACGATGCTTTAGAAGTACGCGGTTAAGGCGTATCGGCTACCTTCGCGGCAGGGCCGCGCGCGATGGATCGCGGACGTATTAACCACCATGACTGTCCCGGCCTTGCAAATGGCGGGCCTGCTGCCGCGGCCACTGTGCAAAACTTTGCTGATATCGGCTTCATCCAGGTGTTGATACCGACGTGTGGTCTTGAAGAGGTCAGAAGGCGTGAAATAAGCGCCTTTGCATAACATGCTTAGCTTGAAGTTCCACACGTGCGTACCGGGAATGAACTCGAAGGGGCCTGAGGACTCTGTGGTGTCGGTGAGAAACAGAAAGATCTTGAGCTGTTTGCGGAAGGAATCAATGTGCCATCGGCCTTTAGCTGACTCCAAATCGCTAGGATCGAGTGCTCGGTTTCTGATTGCCAAGAGGGTGTATGCACTCATTTCGTGGCCCATCACATTTGAGGCGAAGAGGTTACACTCTTGATAGAACGTTTCAAACAATCGATGCTGTTTCTGTGCGTCCCAAATTCTCATCTCAGTGCCTGAGTATCGCCTCTCGACCCTTTTGTCTGGGCAAAGAGTATCCATGACTTTGATGATCTCCTGGCACATATCTTGGTGATATCCGTTCTCGATAATCAAATACCCTTCTCGCGGAAGCGCTGCCTCTGCCTTGGCAATATTGTCCAAGTTCATGAAACCAGGAGAGAACCCTAGGGAATTGTAGTTGGGATTATCTGGAAGTGGCACCGCCGCATGAGTATTCATATCGTAACGCCTCCTAAGCATCAGAGTGCGAACTAAACCGCAGCTTGTTGCATCACTGTGCGGTCGCGTTTGGATTTCTTCAGGATCAACTGTTCGTCTTTGCAAGTAAAGACGAAGTCGAACTGGTCGAAGTTTTGCTCATCGTGAGAGACCATGATGATGGTGGTGTCGGGAGGGAGTGTATGGAGAGCTGCAAGTACTTTCTCCTCAGTCATGCGATCGAGTGAGGACGTGGGCTCATCGAGGAGTAGGATCCTAGGCTGGCGATACAAGGCGCGAGCCAGGCAAAGTAGTTGCTTCTGGCCGCCGGAGAGTCCTGCTCCTTTCTCTCCGATTTCGGTTTCGATGCCATGCGGCAACGCTGCGGCAAAATCTGCCAATCCAACTGCCGTTAGCACCGCCCAGATGCGTTCATTGCTTTGGGTGGAATCGGAATCGAAAGCGACGTTTTCTCGGATAGTTCCTGGCATGATGAAAGGCGTCTGCGGAACGTATCCAATCATTGTCCGCCATACCGGGAGATCTTCCGCGATGACACGACCATTCACCAGAACCGCTCCCTCACTGGGGCTGTACAGTCCAGCCAGAATATCGATCAGGGTCGACTTCCCGGATCCCGATGGCCCAGTAACTCCGATTCGCTCGCCCCTTCCTATGATCGCGTTCACGCTCCGCAGAACCTGCTTCACGCTTCCGGGATACCGAAATCCAATGTCCTTCAACTGGATAGTCCCTACGGTCAATTGACACGATGCAATCTTTGTGACCTCATGAGCTCGTACTGCCGAGAGCAAGCGAGAACCGGTGATAGTCTGCATAAGCGCAAGCCCGGGCGCAACGTTGAACGAAAAGTTGGAGTAGGCGCCCACCAGGCGGTTAATACTCGGCAGGATTCTGAATGAGGCGGCGGCAATTACTGAAAATCTAGCCAACAACACTGATGTGTCGCCGCCTACAATGAGGAATGCAGCAAAGCACAACACGAATGTAACGACAAAAGCCGATTCTATTACGAAACGTGGGCCTTGCTGATACATCTCCAAGTGCCGAAACATCTCGGTTTCAGCCACGGCCTCGGAATAGACTCTAGATGTGAGATA
>JAFAPG010000337.1 GCA_019247235.1 Acidobacteriota bacterium | reverse complement strand
TCCGGTTCTTGATCTTGCCTTTCCTGTCTCCCGTCGCGTAATGGGTTCGCGTGCGGTTTCAAGTCAGCCGATGGAAGTAGTCCTCTACGCGCGCGAATTCCTGCGCGGATTGGCGGTCACTGGCACCCTCGGCGCCGGGAAACATTTTCCAGGGTTGGGCGAAGGCAAACTCGATTCCCACCACGATTTACCAGTGATCAAGAAGACATTTGCCCGGCTTTGGGACGAGGACTTGCTGCCTTACCGCACTATCAAACGTGAGCTTCCCATGATTGTCGTCAATCATGCAAACTACCCTGCGGTAACCCGGGATCGTCTGCCAGCCTCGTTGTCGAAAAAATGGATCAGCGAGGTATTGCGGCGCTCGCTCGCCTATAAAGGACTAATTCTGTCCGACGATCTGGAAATGGCCGGAGTGCTCAAAGCGGCATCGATCGGAGAGGCTGCGGTCGAATTCATCCGCGCCGGTGGCGACCTATGCCTGATTTGTCGGCAACGAGAAAATATCGAGAATGCGTTCGAAGCGATGATTCGTGAATGCGAACGCGATTCGAAATTTCGCCGTCGGGTGGGGGAATCGGCGCTGCGGGTCACAACCTTCAAGACCAAAGCCAAACGATTCCGGTCGCCGGCTACGCCTTCTCCCGAGACGGTTGGCAATCTTAAGCGTCAGCTTTGGGAGTTCAGCGAGCAAATACGATTTGAGAGGCTTTCGTCCGCCGCCGGTTTCGGAGCTGGCCGATGATTGTGGCCGGGGTAATGAGCGGTACTTCGGCCGACGGCATCGACGTCGCCCTGGTGCGCATCGATGAAGCCACACGACGGGGACGGTCAAAACGGTCGCAGACGAATTCGCCGCCCGAACTCTTGGGCCACGCCCAGGTCAGTTATCCAGCCGATGTGCGCCGCGTGGTACTGGGTTCGATGAACTCACCGCGGGCGAGCGTGGCCGATCTGGCACGTCTCAATTTTCTGCTCGGTGACCTGTACGCCGAGGCCGTGCTCTTGGCGCAAAAGAAACTGCGTCTCAAGGCAGATCTGATCGGCTGTCATGGTCAAACGCTCTATCACCAAGGCAGCCCTGCACCCTATCTGGGGCGCGAATTGGCGGTCACTTGGCAGGCGGGAGAGGCTTCGCGCATTGCCGCTCGCCTGGGCGTGCCGGTGGTCTCGGATTTTCGTCCCGCCGACATGGCTGCGGGCGGAAAGGGTGCGCCCCTAGTTCCCTATCTCGACTTCCTGGTCTACGGGGATCCTAATATCGGGCGCATCGCCTTGAATATTGGTGGGATCGCGAATTTGACTGCCCTGCCGGCAAGAGCGACATTACACCAGGTTCTCGCCTTCGACACTGGCCCCGGGAACATGGTGATTGACGCATTAACGGAGCAGTTATTTGGTGAACCGTGTGACCGCGATGGCAAAATTGCAGCCTCCGGTCGGGTGCTCGAACCGATCCTGGGGCCTTTCTTGAAGGAGAATTTTTTTCGACAAAAGCCCCCTAAAAGCGCGGGGCGCGAGGAGTTCGGCCGCGAATTTGGCCGTGAATTTCTCCACGCTTGCAATGCCTTGCAGGGTGCGACCAACACCATCGCTGGAGCGCGCGCCATCGAGAAGCGCGATATCATTGCCACCGCAACCGCGCTCACCGCCCGCTCCGTGCGCGATGCCATTTACAAGTACGTTATTCCCAAAGCGGATTTTTCAGAGCTCATCGTCTCCGGCGGCGGGACCAAAAATCCCACCTTAATGGCTTCTATCAGGCACGAGCTTGACGACTGTGGCCTTAAGGTACGACTTTCGGAAGAATTTGGCATTCCCTCGGAGGCCAAAGAAGCCCTAGCTTTTGCCGTGTTGGCATTTGAAACCTGGAACCGCCGCCCCTCAAACGTTCCATCCGCAACCGGAGCACGGCGGGCCGCGGTGCTGGGCAAAATCTCCTATCCGTGAGCTCAATGCCCATCTACATTTGTTTTTTGCGTGGAATCAACGTCGGGGCGCACAAGCGCATGAAGATGGAGGAGCTTCGCCTGGGGCTTGAGGGTTTGGGCTTTTCCGCCATCAAGAGCTACATTCAGAGTGGAAACCTGGTTTTTCGCTCTGCCCTTCGGCTCTCCCCTGACCACCTGTCCAGGCGCATCGAGGAGATGATTGAGCGTAAATTCGGGTTTTCTGCCGATGTCGT
>JAFAPG010000077.1 GCA_019247235.1 Acidobacteriota bacterium | reverse complement strand
GGACTCATAATCCGTTGGTCCCAGGTTCAAATCCTGGAGGGCCCACCATTTAATTCAACAACTTAGCCGCGCTAAAGTAGACGTCTTCCAGATGTTGCGATAATCCTTAGTCGTCGACAGCGTCAGCGCGTCCGGTGGGTGCCTGTGGGGGAAGAAGAAGCCAGTTACCTTGACCACAATTCGGATCACTCTTCGAAACGGAACAGTGCGAACAGGGTCACTTAAACGAGGAACTATGGCAAGAAAGACCCACACTGCGTCATGGTTTCGGGGCGTCCGGGATAATGCCTCAAGATTTGCTTGCACACAGATGGACGTAGATTGGTTCGTTCATCTTTACGAATCCGGTGTGCAGCGAATCCTTCATAAATGGCCATACGTTGTTTCCTCGTGGAATTCTATGGCGTTGCTGCCAATTGAATCCAGGAATACTTGCCGCCCGAAGTCTTGATACAGAGGAACGGTTTACCGCCCAAGCGGCCGCTGCCCTTCTCCACATAAAACGTGCCCCGGCTGGCTTCTTCGCACGCTGGCTTCGGGCCGTTGGAGTTGTCTTGAAACCCCACTGGAGCCCGACTAGAGACAGGCCTTGTTTCTCCAGCGGAAGTTTGCTGGAAGAGTACGGGCGGAGAACCTTGCGCACACAACAAATACTTGCTGCTACTCAGCCCAGTAGAACCTGGACAGCCGATACTTTCACCAAAGCCGATGGTTGCCGGACCGGGGCCGGTCGTTTCCAAGCTGCTAACGTTAAGCTTGTGCTTGCCTAGGTCAATAACATCTTCCTTCACTTCCTTTAGCTGACCTGTAGTTTCGCAATTTGCTCGTTCACTTCTCTATAGTGTTTGAGATCACCTTGGATCTGCGTGACTTGTTTTAATCCTGGGATTGGCTGCCTCAGTTCATCGATGTCCCGCTTGCCTTCATCGACAGCGAGGGGATTTTAGCCTCCTCTGAATTAACAGCCTGCTTCAGATCGTGATAGCTCCAACCCAACATGAATGCAAACAACGCTAAGATAAGACCTGTTGCGCTTCCCAACCATCCTGCCCATTTCCTAAATGTCTCCACGACAGCAGCCGTGATTTCCATTTCCGTGGCCTGCCGATCACCAAAGCCTTTCTTTCGCACGGTTTCATCTAACGTCCTACCAAGTTCCGCTCCACACTTACCGCAGTAACGGTTGTCATCTGCGTTGGTCGCTCTGCACTCGATCAGTCCATGAGCTCCCTCCTGAAAATCAGCAATGTGGCTGGTGAATTCAGAGTCTATCTCTGCGCACAGTCCGGCGCACACAAAGCGTGCCGAACACTCGGCAGGCATGCAAAAACCGGGAAGCGAAGCATGTCCGGAGTGTAAAAGAGCGCCGGCGAACGGATCCGGGCAATCGGCCGCAACCCCAAAAGTGACGAAAGTAACCACGGCAGCTGGTCCGAGGCTGGACAGCGAGGCACTATTTCCTTGAGATTGTTTCGCGCAGGAAAGCGGAAGCCGAGGAGCGAAAAATGGATCAAGAAGATCGCGTGAAGCTGGAGGCAGAGGAATATCGCAAAAACCTAGAATCTCTCGTCACGGCTCGCACGGAGCAACTGAGGCAAACGTTGTCGCGAAACACTGAAGTCGTGGAATCGTTGAAGGCAATCCAATCCCCGGATTCTTTGGAGCAGATGCGCGCGGCCGTGCAGGCGGCGATTGAGAAGTTAGAACGTCCAGTACAGGCTGAGGCACCTTCAGCCGATCGTCAATTGAAAAGGACCGGCATTCCGGCAGTCGACAAGCTAATGTCCACCATCGATACAGAAGAAAAGGCTCTGGCTCGCTCTGAGGCTCTTCAGGCCGCCATCAAGAATTTCAACGCTGGGCATCCGATTCAGGCGGTTAATGCGTATGACCTGCGTCAATGCTGGGACGCAGGTCGACGCGTGCATGCCGAAGTTGGACCACCAACGCCCGAATGCGCTATTGGCCTTGCAGTATACGCGGCTCATGGATTTGAGGCTGCATCTTGTCCTCCAGAACAACTGACGGCCATAACATGGCGCTGCCAACTGTTGTCGTCATTCGTTGACCGAGGAGTTCTCAGGGACTACATACGCGGCGAAGAACTAGACGAACGGGCTTTTTGCGCTGCGGCAACAATGCCCTGCGACAAGGAGGACTTCGCTCAGGCAATGATTCCAAGCATGGTCAAGCTATTTCCGCCAGAAGAACTCGCGAAGTTTCTGGAGGAAATGAAAGCCCATGCATACGACATCGATAAGCCACCCGTCGATCAGAAATTTCTCGACTGGCTATGCAACAATTGCTGAAGCGTCGCATGCACACGCCGCGGGTCAGCGACTCGTGCGCTTCGTCTCGCCTGCTGCTTAACCGGATAGATTCCGCGCGACGAATGCGGGCGCGAAGGCTGTCATTTCCTCCAGGAGCTCATGGCTGGCGATCCAGTTCATTAAGGCACCACGCCGAAATCTGATTCTCGGCTGCGTTCCAGACCCAAGCAAAATATGCGGGAGATTACGGTAGTTTTCGTACTCCCCGCGGATTTCGAAAGTTTGACTAGAAGGCTTGGAGATATGCTCAGGTCGCGCGATGGATCGTGGGCTTTCGCCAGCAGAGCGCCGCGAACGGACGCTATCCATGCCCACGCCAATCGCAGGCTGCCCCGACGTTTTCCCGTGGCCTTCACATTCTCGATTCCGCACATACCCGTTCACTATCGGGTCGTGCTCCATCTAGCGCGAGACCTCACGCGCAGGCTGACAGTTTGATCTCGCATCGGACCACTGTCCACAGATGAGCTAACCTGTTCTGGTTCAACAAAGTGCCGAGATTTATGGGGCGAAATTCGCTTGCATTTATTGCACGGGGATTCGCGCGACAAAAAAAGACCCAGATCGAGACCTGTCCTAAGCGAAAATAGAGCGAAACTGGGTGAGAGCAAATCTGAGAACAAAACGACCGTGTTGGGCGGTTTTGATGCGTATTGAGCTTGACCCAACCGGATCTAAGTTACTGAAAAGTATTGAGGCCTATCAATGTGCCGCCGTCTCATAATCCGTTGGTCCCAGGTTCAAAATCCTGGAGGGCCCATCATCTGTTTCGGAGGGCCAGCCCGCAGCGCGGCACAAAATCGGACGCTGACCGGCTAAAACTCAAGATGCTCGAACGCGCTATTTTGGCTCGATAAGTGTGAGCCCAGGCACTTGGGCGAAGTGATTGCGGTTGAATGTTGCCAGCGCACTTCCACGTTCCAAAGCCGTGGCTGCCACAATAATGTCGTAGTAGCCAATCATCTTGCCTGAGGATTCCAACAACGCCCAGATACGCGCATGCTCGTAAGCAGTTAGCTCGGTGTAGGGAATAATCGGCAACAATTCCAGGATCGTGCGCAGAAAGTGCTCCCGTTGGCCTTATGTGCCGCTGTGGCCCGTTCGACTCCATGCCACAGTTCGGCCACTGTGATAGAGGCAATTTCAAACTGCTCGTCTGCCTGAGGCTTCAGCCAGTGTGTGAGGTCGAAAGTTCCTTTTTCGCCTCCAATGATTACGCCGGCATCAAGAATTATCGCCATCGATCCATCGGACGCTTGAGGGTTCTACGCGCGGCACGTAAGTCGCGATGCCAAGCACTGGCCTGGTCGCGTGGCAACTCTACTTTGTCCAGGGCCTCCGCTAGTTCTTGACCGAGGCAGACCCTTTCGCCATCCGGCACCAAACGCGCGACGGGCGAGCCATTTTTGAGCAGAACAAACGTAATATTTTGATAATGCACACGGTTCACACAATCGGCAAAATTACGAGCCGCCTCCGTCACGCTAATGACTTTCTTTTGCATCCAAAATCAGATTATCAGATTTGCGTAAGCTACCAAGGCGGAACAACTCGCCGCGCGGCGTAGCCCCCGCCACCCTGGTCGAACTCTGACGGATGTGACGCCCGCGTGACGTCAGGAGCGTACCGGATACTACTGGCGGATACTTGAGCATCATGTCTTTTGTTCGGATCTGCGCTGGACACACTCAAGCGCAACGGATCGGATTGGAAGACAAGGCAAGTTCATTCCCTCATAATTCGTTGCTCCCCGGTTCAAATCCCGGAGGGGGAGGTGGCCCCTCCGGCCGGACCGCATAGCCGCTGCACTGCGGTCATATTCCAATGTGGCTGCGCATTTGCTGACCACTCTTATGCCACGACATTAGCGTTTTGGCGCCTTTCTGACCGCAACAATTCTGCATTGTTTGCTGGCGCTAACAGCGAAGAACTGTAAGTCTGCCTGGAAACTAGCGTGACCAACTCTCCAGGTGTAGGCCCACAACTCGGGTAAACTCACTTTGGTTATTTGAAACAAGGGTGAGTTTGCGAGACACAGCTTGCGCCGCAATCAGTGTATCCAACGGACCAATGGGTGTTCCCGCCACCTCGAGCTTCGCTCGTATTTGAGCATACGAAACCGCGTCGTTCGATGTGAATTCGAGGATGCTAAGTGGGCGTAGGAAA
>JAFAPG010000072.1 GCA_019247235.1 Acidobacteriota bacterium | reverse complement strand
CAACACGCGAGAAAGCGGGCAGCTTTTCCACATCCGCAAAAAAATCGCGGACAAAAGGCAGGACCATTGCCCTGATATTTTATCAGGCACGCGGCACTGCCTTTCGGACGCCCAGCCGTACTCACCTAAAACAGCTTCTACTTGGCCGCACCGGACGCGGCGGCTCCGCCACCCCCGGCATCTTGGATGTGCAAGACGTAGTCTTTGCCGCCAAAGCGAATCTCGGACAGAGTCTGGCTTCCATCTTGGTTGCTGTTCACCAGCGCCGTGTCCATATGTTGACGAGAGTCGACTTTAACCACCCGGGCTGGCGTTGTGGCCATCAGCTTGCGACCGTTGTAAATCTTGACTTCAACCTGATCACCGGCGCCTTCCCAGCGCACCGTGTACTTGCCACTGGCCAGCTGCGTTCCACCGACATTGGTGCGATGCTGCAGATCAAGCGAACCTTTGCTTTCGGCCCAGGCGGTCGCGGAGACCAGAACCAGTACCAGAAGAAGTCTTTTCCCGATTTTCGACACACCTACTGCGTTCACCACTCCTCCTTATGTCCTCGAAGCGTCGGGACTGCGGTTGATGACGGCTGGTACAGCGTGCCATGGGCGCGCCGCCGGATCACCCACTCGGTCACGCAAGAAAGTCCGACCACGACGTTCTTTCGCTGAGGGACGGTCCCCACGGGCCGTCCAACGTGAGGTATCCCTTTTGACCTGTTTTTGTGCGACGCTTCGAAGCGTTGTGCGGTCAGGCTCGCCCGAAACAACCGCTCGAGCCAGCCCTCACTTACTCTCTTTGAGTGGTTGGACGATCCATGAGAATTGCGGTTAGCAAGGAGGAACTCAACGTGACAATTTCTTGACTTGGGCGCGCCGTGGCGCTCGCGCGGCACGTTTTAACAAAACCACGGCATGAGCGATGGCCGCGTTTTCTGTTCCCATACCTTCCGGAGTTTTAGCCTTGACACTGACGCGATCGACACTAATGGCAAGGAGTTCAGAGATTTTTTGTCGTATCTCCCCAGCATAGGAACTAATCTTTGGCTGCAGCAAAATCAGGGTCGAGTCAAGATTCACGATGGAATAACCAGCGGCTTTCATCCGCCGTAAGGCTTCGGCCAAAAATAGGGCCGAATCCGCCCCCTTCCAGCGTTCGTCCGAGGGAGAAAACAGCGTGCCAATATCGGGAGCGGCGATGGCGCCGAGGACCGCATCGGTAAGCGCGTGGAGAAGAACGTCTCCATCGGAGTGGCCCCCGAGTCCTTTGGAGTGCGCCAAATTGACGCCGCCGATTTTTAAGGGTACGCCCGACTTGAATTCGTGCGAATCCCAACCATAGCCAATGCTAATTTCGGGTCGAGAATCTGCTTTTGCGGGCATGGCTAGAAGTCTCGATACGCGAAAGGACCAAGACAGTGTACGTGAAGTCAGTTCTCGACGCCTATAATTTCCCCATGGCCGGGTTGCCACGGGTTGTCCCTTTGGTTCTTTGTTTGCTGGTCTTCGTTCGCGGTCGCGCCGAAAGCCCGCCCCCTGCCGGCCTTTCCATTCTGAGCGCCGAGCTTCCCGCAGCTTCTCTTTTTCAACCTTACCGAGCCAAGTTACAAGCCTCGGGAGGGACGGAGCCGTATCGCTGGCACGTTTCAAACGGCTCGTTACCCAGGGGTTGGACGCTCGAGGAAAAAGGCGAGCTCGACGGAACGGCTGAAAACATCGCACCATTTCAATTCATCGCCGTGGTCGCCGACAGCAGCACTCCCGTAGGAGAAGCCAGACGTTCGTTCCGACTCAGCCTAGAAAGTCCACTTGGCGCCGTGTGGGGCCGTCGAGCCAGGGTGAGCGGAAAAAGAATTGATGGCTCGGTGAAGGTCTCAAACGGCACCGGACGGGATTTCGATTTGACCCTCATCGTGCTGGCGGTGAACGAGATTGGGCGGGCCACGGCGATCGGGTATCAACACTTTCCTCTTCCCAAGAACATCCACGACATGGAAATCCCCTTCGGCGATTCCCTCTCTCCCGGAAATTATGACGTGAATGTCGACGTAGTCGGAGAAGAACCTGTCTCCAAGAGAATTTTCCGTGCCCGGCTAGTCATACCCAGGCAAGCCGTCACCGAGGGTCCTTAGGCAGGGCATTTTCGGAGCCGGCCCGGGGGGAAGCTGTCTATAAGCAACTGTCAGGCTATTGGTTCTCTCTACCCTGGGTGCTTACCGGGAAGGGAACGATCAAAGAGCAGTGAGGATTCAAGAAGCGCAGCGCCTTTGGCCCTGGGGGGCAAATAGCAGCTCTTGAGAATGGGGGAGGAGCTCTTTGGAGGCCATCCACTCCCGATTGACGAAAGACGCTGCGAAATTTATGCGGCGGGCAGAGAGCCCTTGCCACATAATAAATAAGAGCCCCGAGGTAGTGTTGATCTCATTCGTCTCGGCCAGTAGCTTGCTTTAGACCCTCGCCGACCTGCATCAGCTATCCTTCCGGACCGCCACATGCGATCTGTGCTCGGGCTCCGGGCTTACCGCCAACCGGATAAACCAGTTCAACGCCTCGGGACTCTATCCTGCCCTTGACGCGCTTCCTGTTCTTCTCGACCAGCGCTTTGCTATAGAGCCTCACTGGCCCTCCTCCCGTCATCTTGCGATGCGGAAGGTGACCGGGCTTGACCCCCGGACGCGGCACCAACCGGAAAAACTTAAGAAACTGTCAAAGAACGATCCCTTTGTACACCTCCCATTTTTTAGGTCAACCAAAAATATTCGCGTGGATCTCTCATATTTTCAAGCGAGTGCAGGACGTCCACAGGGTGGTGTAGCAAAATGTGTGCAGCCAAAATTGAGGGTCTTCTCCTGTGCCGTCAGAGCGCGGGAAATCCTTCCTTTTTCTTGCCCTTTCCTAGGAAAGCAGCTCTCAACGATCGTTCAAGCGATTGTGAAAAACACGAGAAACTCTCATCTGGCGCGGGTTTC
>JAFAPG010000050.1 GCA_019247235.1 Acidobacteriota bacterium | reverse complement strand
TTTAGGCGTGCCAGAATTTCCGGAATTAGGAGGGTCAGATTTTACGGAACCGACACCTAACAATGGTGTGTGCCTGAGTGCGACCCCAGGAATGCCCTTGCCGTAGAATGCTTACAGCACTTTGCACGAACGCAAGCTTGCCAGCGCAAGAGGAGATTGAAGAATGAGCACCCTAGAAACGCCCACTGATCCGCGGTATCCCATCGGAAAGTTTGAAGCCCCTTCCAGTATCAGCCGGCAGCAGCGCGAGGACTTGATTGCGACAGTTGAAGAGGCACCGCGCCGCTTGCGCGAAGCGGTCAGGGGACTTAAGGAGCAGCAGCTGGACACGCCTTACCGGGAAGGGGGATGGACGGTGCGGCAGGTTATTCACCATGTCCCCGAGAGCCATATGAATGCTTACATTCGCTACAAGCTGGCGTTGACCGAAGATACTCCCACGATTAAGCCTTATCTGGAAGATAAATGGTCGTCGCTTCCAGATATCCACCCGACTCCAATCGAGGTTTCCCTGCAACTACTCGAAAGTTTGCACGTACGCTGGGTAATTTTGATGAAAGTAATGACTGAGCAGCATTGGAAGTGCAAATTTCATCACCCCGAAATGGGCAGGGATCTCGGTTTGGAAACTGCCCTCGTATTGTATGCCTGGCACGGGCGACACCATGTAGCCCACATCACGACGTTACGGAACAATAAAGGATGGTAAAACGCGGCGGTTAGAGCTCAAACCTAAGGCGACAGTGGCCATGCGTTTAGCTTTCTGTGCGGCATGTTCCGATCCCGGGTATTTGTCCTGAGCCTCACGGCTCGGGCTGTTTATTGGAAATTACGGCCATTCTCCAGCCGCAGAATCTGCGGATACGCATCCTAAGCAGAACAAGCACCCAATATCCGCCGTCCTCCCGCGTGGCCCTCAGCGCCAGCACTTGGTGCTTGCTTCCACAGACAGTGGCGCGATAATGTCGCAACGTTATGTCTCTTCATGCCTCAGCAAAGATTGGAAGGAATGATCCTTGTCCCTGCGGTAGCAGCAAGAAGTACAAGCACTGCTGCCCGGCTATGCCCCATCGGTCGACCAGGTGTGGGCGCGGCAACATGAAGAGTCGGACCGCCTGACGCGCGAGATCACCAGATTTGCGTTGCGCAAGTTCGGTGAACGGATCTATGAAGCGTGGCAAGACTTCAACATGCGCGCGGATCCGAAGCCGCTGGAGGAGGAGGCGGACGAACGTCAGATATTCATGCCCTATTTCCTGTTTCAGTGGAATCCGGACGCTCGGCGTAATGTTACCCGTGCCCAGGGTGGAGTAGTCGCTCGCTGGTACATGCTGGAAAGAACCAAGCAGCTAACGGCGATGGAACGAATGTTTCTGGACCAGGCAACCACGCAGCCATTGAGCTTTTATGAGGTCGTCTGTAACGAACCTGGCGAGCGGGTCGGCGTGCGAGATGTTTTGATTGGTGGCGAAACCGCGGTCGTTGAGCGATCGGGATCAAAAGACTTGCAGCCTGGAGATCTTCTTTTCGCGCAGATCTGGCACGAGCCGAAACTTTGTGTGTTCGGCAGCTTGGCGCCGATCCGGATCCCGCCAGACAAGAAGATCGAGGTCATCGAACTCCGCAAGAAGCTGAAGAAGAAAGTCGCCAAGCAGAATCGTTACCTGACGCCGGATGACCTGCTGCGCTATGCCGATTTGATTCGTGCCACCTACCTGGATATACGGGATCGGCTTTTTCTGCCTCCCGTGCTGTGTAACACCGATAGCGACCCGCTGCTGTTCCACACGTTGACGTTTCGCGTCGAATCGGCCGAAGCCGCATTCGATGCCTTGGCTCCGCTCGCCGTAGGACGGTCCCGAGAAGAGTTGCTCGACGATGCGGAACTGGACGAGAACGGGAAACTGCGCGAGGTGGACATCGATTGGATCAAGGAGGGCAATGGCAAGTTCAAGACTTTGGACAACACCATTCTCGGCCATCTCAAGATTTCTGAGGAACTCGTGACGGCAAAAGTAAACTCGGAGAATCGTGCCAAACGGCTGCGTAAAGAGATCGAGAAGCGCCTTCGCTCCGCCGTGCGCCACGAGAGCACCGTGGTTCAAACGCTGGAAGAGATAAGGAAGAATAGGCCGCCAGAAAAGGCCGAAGAGGCAGAACAGCGTGAGGCGGAGATGGCGGCTATGTTGCGCGACCCGGAAGTTAAAAAGCAACTGCAAGGCGTCATGCAGAAGCAAGTAGAAAGCTGGGTACACCAGAAAATCCCGGCTTTAGGTGGACGCACACCGCTAGAAGCCGTTCGCGATCCCGATGGCAAGGAAATGGTGGAAGCTCTACTACTCGATTGGGAGCGGCGCGATGAAATGGACATTTCTCCCCATCAGCTCCGCCCCGACATCCGGGCGCTTCGCCGCTTGTTAAATCTGGCTCCCCGACTGTCCTGAGCCGTCGCTTTCTGCAACTTTCCACATTGTGACTAAACTGAACCTCATCTCGATTGAAAAGGAATCATGAATGAGGCAAACCACTCTGACTCTCGCTATCGCCGTCACGATGGCTGCGATTCTCCTGGCCGCTCAGGCGCATACAAATAACCGCAAGCAGCAATCAGCCAATACTGCCGAGCCGCTGATCTTGCAGGATGACGACGGTGATCACCTGGTACACCGTGCTGGCCCTTTGGGTGGCGTTCCGTTTGCGATCAAAGTCGATAGCCAGTTTGGGCATTCTGAAGATTTCTTCGTGTTCGCCGAAACGTTAGCTCCGGGCCAGGTCATTCCA
>JAFAPG010000039.1 GCA_019247235.1 Acidobacteriota bacterium | reverse complement strand
AGGCCGGTGAACACTAGGTCAAAAGATTCGTCCTTGATCGCCGCCACCAATGCGCGAGCAGTGTTGACGGCGTCGAAACTCAGGAAAGCAGGATCCTCTAGATGGATGGCTCGGTCTGCTCCCTTTGCCAATGCCTCTCGCGCCACTTGCTGCGTTCGCGAAGGACCCGCCGTGATGACGACAACTTCCCCTCCGTGCTTCTCTTTTTGACGCAACGCTTCTTCTAACGCGTAGGCATCCGGTTCGTTGACCTCGTAGGAGACATCCTCGCGGATCCAGGTAGCCGCCTCATTCAGCTTTAAAGGTGCATCCTTCTGCGGCACCTGCTTCATGCAAACCAGGATTTTCAAACTCAGATTCCTCAACCGAGTAAACGGGTAAGTATAAATGAGAAGTTGCGGCTTAGCACTTCGGCTGAGCTTCGGAACTTTGGTTGAGCCGGTTCGGCGAGAGAACTAGGCCGGAGGCAAGAAGGGGGGGACTTACTCTGTAAACACCACCGATTGGATTCCTGAGATCTCGAAGCGCTTT
This sequence comes from Acidobacteriota bacterium, assembly GCA_019247235.1. Classification (GTDB taxonomy): domain Bacteria; phylum Acidobacteriota; class Terriglobia; order Terriglobales; family Acidobacteriaceae; genus Gp1-AA145. Next base: position 4,129 of record JAFAPG010000039.1, on the reverse strand, counting down.
CGGCAGCGCAGGTTTTTACAACCCATCACATCGTCTTTTCGCAACATGTAGGAGCGAGCTTTGGCAAAGCGGGCCCGGTCGCGCTCGTCCGCACGAGTAGAAAGCTGGCGTTTCTTGGTGCGCACCAGCCAAGTAACTTCGTATTCCGCCGACTGATGGCAGTGCGGACAATTCAAGGTCGCAAGCTTTTTCTCCGGCCGTTCGTCGAAGAATTCTCGTTCGTCCATGTTGCCTCCACATGGCTGCAGTATCCATTCTACAGAGTCCGGGCAGCGAGACGAGAGGATGCTAGACTCGAATCGGAGCAGTTCATGGCCAAGAAAAAGCGGCAAAAAAGGTTTCAGGCAATTGTTGCCGTAAAGGCCTTGGCGCGCGAGCGGCTGGGTTCACCGCCTCCTGGCCGGGTCAGTGAGGATGACAAAAAGAAGAAAGCACGTTCCGAAAAGCACAAATTGACACTCGATCGTCTACTCGATCCGGAGGGACCAGACTAGCGGTTCTAGGTACGCCAGCGGGCGTGCCATCCGATCGCATGCTAAAGCAACAGAATTTATAACTAAGAGGCCTTCTTGCGATCTCCAACCCTTGCTGGGGGCAGATCATCTGGCCGGCCGTATTCTTCATGAGTGTGCACCGGGCGCTCCGGGTGCTCGGCCGCATCTTCGCTCCCTTCGAGCCTTGCCGCCTCGAGTGCTTGCTCCGTGTCGGCTAGTTCGGCGACGCTCTCATTGTCGGCGTCTTCAATGGTGGACAATCGCTGCGAATCCCCGGATTGCCCCGCGCTATCGGGTCCCTGGTCGGCTCGATCGCGTCGCTGTTCATCGATACGTACTTCACCTCTCGGAGTAGCTTCAGGTTCTAAGTTCTTGTGCATGCCGTCCTCCACTTGACCTTGGATGCGGTTTTCGAATGCCGCGGGTGCAGGGAAAACAATCAAGCCGGCCGTAATTCTTCCTCGAGATCGGCCTTCAATTCTTGTTGTCGGGCAGAGGACAGCTTGGCGCCGTCGGAGGTGAGATAGAAGACGTCGATGGCCATTTGACCTTCCGTATCAATCAACGCGATCTCAATGTTGCACTGCTGATAGGAAAAACGCGAGCAGACGCGATGCAGTAAGCCCAGGCGATCTTGTGCGATCACCTGCACCAGGGTGCTGGTCGCGGAACATTCATCATCAAACTCAATCTGCGTTTGAATCTTTATCTTCGCATGTTCCCTGGACTCTGAGCGCGTGCGATCGTGTAACATTCGCTCCAGATCGGCCTCTCCGTTGAGCACGTCTGCGATACTGCGTTGAAAGCGCGCCCATTCAGGAAGGTTAAGCTCCAGGGTACGGAAGCGGTCAGTAAAGAAGAACGTATCCACAACCACGCCGAAAGAATTCGAAAAAGCGTCGGCTTTGACAATATTCATCCCCCAGGCAGCCAATGCGCCCGCCACATTGGCGAACAGAAATGGGCGATCGCGGGTGACTAAGGTAAGCTCAAACCAATGCCGGCCTCGTTCGAGATGAAGCTGAACAGGATCTCGGGAAAGGTTTTCGGCCATCCTTAAATGCTGCATGACCTCCTCGGGGCGGTAGGTGCGAAGATATCTCTTGGGGAGACCTTCGAAGAAGGCGTTGACGTTCTTCCCTGATTTTGCCGCCAAGGCTTGCAGCCGCGCGACACTCTCATCGTTTTCCGTATCCGCGTGCAGTCTTTGGTCTGCCGTACGACTCATGCAGTTGGCTGCGGCGATATAAAGCTGCCAAACATTTTCCGCTTTCCACGGCGTCAGAGCCTCCGGGTTCACGGCCTTAATATCAGCGTAGGTGAGGAGGCAGAGCATCTTCAGCCTCTCTGGGGTCCCCATTTTATCGGTGAAACCCTGGATGGTAGCGGGATCGTAGATATCCCTTCGCAACACGGACGAGATCTCTAGGTGGCTGGCAATGAGAAAAGTGACCGTGTCCCGGTCCTCGGGCGAAAGCGTCAGCCGGTCCATCGACTGGTTGGCGATCTCGATGCTGCTAAGCACATGATTGGTGGTTGGCACTCCCTTTCCGACGTCGTGTAGCAGCAGCGCCAAATAGAGCAACTCTGGCCTCTCCAGCTCCTCCAGCAAACGCCCATATCGCTGATCCCATTCGGAATTGGAATGCCGGGCCCGATGCAAGCATTCGATGGCCAAAAACGAGTGCTCGTCGACGGTGAAGCGATGATAGAAATCCCTAACCACCAGGGAGTCAATCAACTTTAGTTCCGGCAGAAGAATCGTAAGTAGTCCTAAGGAATGCATCGCTCGCAGCGCATCGGCGGCGTGCGCTTCGAGCAGGACGGCTTGCAAGTAGCGCCAACTCTCTGGCCCTGAAGGAGGCGACTCGAGTATTGCGGGCAAAATCTGCTGGATACGGCTCTCGGTCGAGAGTGCCAGTTTGAGACCGTGGTGTGCGGCAAAGCTGAAAATCCTAAACAGCAGGTCGGGATCACGCAGCGCCGAGGGCTGATGCAAGAATACCGCTCCGTCAACCACAGAAAAATCTACATTCGAAAGTCGGGAGCGAAAACTTTGAAAGTGACGATAAAGGGAGGAGCGTGCCGCCGGCACCGACTCGAGGAGACGCAAACATTCATAGTGCAAGGCCCGGGCATGGCGAAAATATACCCGCATCCAGGCAGCAGCATCGCCCGTTCCAGAGCCTTTTACGCCAATATGCCGCTCGGCTGCCTCATCCTGCGACTCCCAGGCCAGCATGTTATCGTCACGGCCCTGGCGATAGTGTAGAAACGTGCGTACTGAGCTGAGAAACTCGTGAGCAGGGGCAAAACTCTTGCGCGCGGAATCGGCAAGAAAGGACTCCGGCGCGGGCCAAGTACGTTCCTTGTCCATCGCCGAAAGCAATGCCAACCAGCCAGCCACATTGTAGTCCCGCAACCCTCCCGGTGCCTCCTTGACATTTGGTTCCAGGTGAAACACCGTGTTTCCGTACTTCGCGTGCCGCGAACGAGTCACTTCCGCGAGCTGCTGAATTATGTAGTTGCCTTCCCGCAAAAAGAATTTGGGCAGGACTTTATCGTGCAAGCGAAGGTATAAATCTCGATCGCCAATTAGATAGCGGCAATCTAACAGAGAAATCGTAAACTCAACGTTCTGCGGATCAAATTGATCGCATTCGGCCACTGTCCGGGTAGTGGGTCCAAGTTTCATACGAAGGTCCCACAGCTCCTGACAGAATGCTCGGATGGGGTCACGCAGCGCGTCTTCGCTGGTTCGGTCCGCGTGCAGGAACAGAATGTCCACATCCGAGTGGGGAAACAATGCCCGTCGACCGAACCCTCCCAGCGCTACCAGGGAAAAATTCTTGGCATCGCCGGAGTCGATTAGCTCCCGCCATAGACGAAGCAAAATCTTCTCCACCAACTCGGTTCGTTGGGCGATGGCGGCCAGCCCATTACCGCTCGCCACAAACTCTTGCTGAATTCGTGTCGATTCAGTCAGGTAAAGGTCCCGCAATTCCGTGCGCAGAGTGACGGCTGTGCTCATCTGGTATTCAGGCCTGGTTCAGAGTGTGGGATCGCGCAGGCACACCCTATGTTTACTGTACCTTGTTTAAGGAATGGCTCGGAAATCGAAACTATTTATGGGGGGAATCAGGATTGGTTATTGACCAAGAGGCGATCGGCATTGTCAGGGTCTCGCGTTAGAGGGCGTTCTCCCCGCGTTCGTCATTGCGAATGCGAATAGCCTCCTCCACCCGGAAGCGGAAAATCTTTCCGTCGCCAATCTTCCCCGTCTGCGCTGCGGTGATGATTGCGCGCTCGACCTTTTCGACCATGTCGTCAGAGAGTACCATTTCAATTTTGATCTTGGGAATTAGATCAACTGTGTACTCGCGGCCGCGATACACTTCCGTGTGACCTTTTTGTCGTCCGTGCCCCCGAACCTCGAGCACAGTCATGCCCTCCACCCCAATATCATGCAAAGCGTTCTTTACAGCTTCGAGTTTGGAAGTCTGAATGATGGCTTCGATCTTAATCATGGTCTCTCTGCCGATTCCTTCTTGGAACAAATTTCAAGACCTATATATAGGCGCTCAAACTGGAGCCGACACTGCAGTCTCAAAGCTAGAGCTCTTTCTTCTCTGCCA
>JAFAPG010000022.1 GCA_019247235.1 Acidobacteriota bacterium | reverse complement strand
TGCTTTGCATCTGCAGTCATCAGATATCTTTCTTGAAGATGCAATTGAAATGGTACAAGGGACCTCGAACCGCGTTTGAACGTGGCTATGCCATTGAAGGCGAGTGGAAAGAGTGCAAGGAATGGCCACTCTTCGACTCTCGTATTTATCACACCGCTTGAGGGCACGGGACTGCCATCTGTTCAGATAAGCCGCACGCAATTATCGAAGCATTTGCACACAGGGGATATGCGGCGAACCTATTCGGATCGTAAGGCGATTACAGGATCGACTCTCATCGCCCGTCGGGCTGGACGGTAGGCAGCAATGCCGGCAATGGCGAATAGCAGCGTGCACACACTGAGGTATGTAACTGAATCCGTTGGAGCGACTCCGTAGAGAAGACCGCTAAGGGTTCGAGTAAGCGCCAGCGCCAAGACCAGACCGACGAGCAAGCCCAGCAGGGCTGGCGCAAGCCCTTGGCCGAGAACCAATACCAGGATATCTCGTCGGCGGGCTCCCAAAGCCACGCGAACGCCGATCTCGCGCGTGCGCTGGCCCACAGCGTAAGCCATCACGCCGTATATGCCGACCGCAGCAAGAATCGTCGCGAGCAGGGAAAACAGGGTAAACAGTTCGATCTGAAACCTTCGTGCTGATCCCATGTCCCAAAGTTGTTGTTCCACGGTCGACACCTCGGCCTGCGGTATGGTCTGGTCGAGTAGATGGATTTGTTTGCCGACTGCCATTTCAACGGCAGTAGGATCAGCATCCGTTCGGACCATCAGCCCCAGCACGTCCCATACCTTCTGGCGGACTGGATAATAGATCAGAGAGATGGGATGTGTCTCCGGCCCGTTCTGGACGGTATCGCCAACGACGCCAACGACAGTCAACCAATCCTTAGCTTTGTAACCGGGAACGTTGTACTTAAAACGCTTGCCAATGGGATCCTGCCCAGGCCAGAGCCGTCGGGCCATCACTTGGTTAACAATTACAACCGGCAAGCCAACCGGTCCATCCGAGAGCGAAAAAAATCGTCCGCGTAAAAGAGGTATTCCCAGGGTTTCAAAGAAACCTTCGCTCACATAAGTCCAAGTGGCAGGTTCATCGTCGATCACCGAAGCTGCTGCCGGCCGGCCTTCGATCTCTAATTGGGAGTTGGGGAGGCGGCTGAGAAAGATAGAGCCAATCGCCGCGGATCTTACGCCAGGAATCGCACTCACGCGGCGGATAGCCTCGTCGACAAACACACGGATTTGGCTATCCGCGGCATACTTCTCACCATGCAAACTGATATTCATCGACACCAGATGATCAGGGCGGAACCCGAGGTCCACCTTTTGCAGTCGAAGCGCGCTGCGTAAAAGGAGTCCAGTAGCGGCAAGCAGCACAATCGCGAGGGCAAACTCGATGAACACGAGAAAGCTATACATGCCATTTCCGTGCCCGCTTCCGGATTCGAACTTTTCCTTCAGGGCAGATTGAGGATCGCTCACCGAAAGCTTCCAACCCGGCCCAAGAACCGAAATGACGGCGGAAAACAATGAAATCAAGAAAGTGAACGCCAGCACGAGCGCGTTTAAACTGACATTCTCAAGGCCTGGAACGTTGGACGGTGCTGCCAGGGTTAGCCCTTTCACCCCCAGCGCGGCCAATCCAACGCCAATGGTCCCAGCAGCAAGCGCCAGAACAACGGCCTCGGCGAATAATTGCCACAAAATATGGCTCCGCCCGGCACCGAGTGCTATCTGAATCGCATAGTACTTCCGGCGGGAACACGTGCGCGAAACAAAAAGTCCAGCGACATTGGTGCAAGCGATCAACAAAACAACCACCACCGCAGAGAGGAAAAGCCACAGCGTCAGACGTAGTCGTGCTCCAACCAAGTAACCGGAGAGTGGAATTACTCGAATGCCGAGATCTAAATCGGTGTCCGCATGTTCCCGAGCAAGCCGCCGAGAAACCATTGACATCTCTACCTGCGCCTGTTCGGGGGAAACTTTCGGCTTTAACCTGCCCACCACGCCGAAGGCATCGGCTAATCGAATCGTCTGAAACTTCGGCCAGCGAGGATCGGAATTAATCGGCAACCAGAGCTGGGTGTCTTTTGCGGGAGACCATACCTGTGAGTCTTTCGCTGGAAATGCAAACTTTGACGGCATCACGCCGATCACTTGGAAGGCAGCGTCATCAATCACCAAGTTCTTGCCGATCACATCTCTTGAAGAACCAAAATGTCGTCTCCAGAAGTCGTAACTCAGGACTGCCAAGTTGGTGTTAGCGCTGATATCACTGGGGGTGAAAGTTCGCCCGAGAAGCGGCGACCGGCTAAGCACCGAAAAGAAATTAGCCGACACCTTCGCTGATTGAATCTGCTCTACATTGTCGTTTTCCGCCAGGTTTACGACCGAACCATCCGGCCGAAGAAAGGCTGCAAGGTCTTCAAATCCCCTGCCATCTCGCTTCCAGTCTTGATAGGTAGGATAGGAGGTCCAGTCTCGATCGATATTTTTTTTGGGAATGGATTTCCAAAGTAGGCACAAACGGTCGGGTTGGCCATAGGGAAGGGATTGCAGTAAAACCCCGTAAACCACGCTGAATATTGCACCGGTTATTCCGATCCCGAGGGCCAAGATCAGAATACTGGCACCGGCAAAGCCCGGGCCCTTGCGCAAGCTGCGAATTGCGTACCGGCCGGTATTCGGAGAGATCATATAGCTTTTGGGCGGCCCAATTCTTGATGGTGGGCGAAAACAGTTGTCGCTTGGTGCATTGGAATCAACACCAATCTGAGTCACGCACGGGACAGTAAACCTCTCCCGTTATCAAACTGATGTGACCGAGCCTACCAATCACGAATTCTATCCATATTCCTTTTAGCCGCGGCAGTTTATTTGTAACAGCGCCCGCGGTATCCCGAATGAAAGATTTTGCTCTTGGTGAAGGCGGGGCTGCCTTTCACAAACGGAATCTCCGAAGCCCGCGACCAACGTGCCACCGACCCCCCTTCGGCCACGGCATTTCTTGGGCGTGCTCTCCATTTGACTCTGGACTGCGCTCCAGATTGTATGATTTGCATATGGCTGCGAACGGGATCATGCAAATAGGCGAGGTCGCCAAACGTGCTTCTCTCACCGTCGACGCCATTCGGTTCTATGAGCGGCGCAGGCTTTTACCCAAAGCCGCGCGCACGGCCGGCAAATTTCGCCTGTACACCGAAGATATCCTTGAGCGCCTGCGTTTCATTCAACAAATGCAAACTCTGGGTTTCTCGCTAAAGGAAGTGGGCGAATTGCTCAAGCTGCGCGAACGCAAGGTGGACGCCTGCGAATCGGTGAAGAAATTGCTCGAAGCGAAGCTCACCGATGTGCGTTCAAAACTAAGCCATTTGCAGCAATTGGAGTCGCAACTGGTAGCAGACCTGCACAAGTGCAATCGGGAATTGAATCATCGGCAACGGCATTCATCCGGAGCATGTCCGGTGCTCGAAGAAGCCGGCAAGGGAGGATCGAAATGAGAATACAGCTTCTTTATGTTCCCGGCTGCCCGAATTACCAGCCTACTCTCGAACGGGTGGAAAGGGCGCTTGCTTCGGAATCATTATGCGAGGATGTGCATAGCGTCGAAGTTGCGAACCGAGCAACGGCAATATCGCTCTGCTTCCCTGGCTCCCCAACCGTTCGCGTGAACGGGCAAGATGTCGAGGCAAATCCGCCCCTTGTTCCTGGATTGGCGTGTCGGCTGTATGAGAACGGGCTTGGCATGCCTGCGGAAAAAATCATTAGAGCAGCAATCTTCGAGGCGAAGCGGAAGGAGTGAAGCAATGCGCGTAATCGAGCGAGCAACTCCAGTTGCGGCCGTACTGGCAGCACTTTCCAGTGTGGCTTGCTGCCTCCCCTTTGCCTTCATCGGAGCAGCAGGATTTCTTGGAATTAGCGCCCGATTGCAAGGGCTTCGGCCATGGCTTCTTGCCGCAGCCGGTGTCCTGCTTGTGGTTGCATTCTTCCAGCTGTACCTTCGCCGTGACCACTGCGAACGCCGCAGTCGCGTTAGTCTCGCGATTTTTTGGATCGCCGCCGCAATTGTCCTGCTGCTCATTCTTTTTCCACAGATTGCGGCAAGCATTCTTGCCGGGTGAAACATGGGAACACTCAGAAAGAAAAATCTGCTGTTCGTGGCCGTGATAATCCTCTTACTCCTCGCGGCAGGGTATTTATGGGGGCCAGTGGGGGGAAATCTAAGCTTGATCACTCCGAACAATTTTGCCGCCCAGTTTAAGGGACAATTTGATGGAGCGGCCAATGATGCGCGTGTCCTCTTATTGCTTTCCCCAACTTGACCATTTTGTTTGCGGGGG
>JAFAPG010000007.1 GCA_019247235.1 Acidobacteriota bacterium | reverse complement strand
GTGGTCAAGAACGCGCTCGAGGCTAGAAAGCTACGCCTAGAAAATCGCGATCTCAAGCGTCAGCTTTCACCAAAAAGTGTCATCGTCGGCGAAAGTATTCCGATAAAGGCCTTGCGCCAGCAAATCCAACTCATGGCGCCCACCAATGGACGGGTATTGATTTTTGGCGAATCCGGAACTGGCAAAGAACTGGTCGCACGCGCCATCCACGCGCAGAGCCCCCGCAAGGATGAGATGTTCGTGGAGGTGAATTGTGCAGCCATTCCCGAGGATTTGATTGAAAGCGAGTTGTTCGGTCATCGGCGCGGGTCGTTTCCGACCGCCTCCAGTGAGAAGGAAGGAAAATTCCTCAAGGCTCATCAGGGTACGCTTTTCCTCGACGAGGTCGGGGACATGAGCTTACGAACCCAGGCCAAAGTGCTGCGCACCCTCGAAGAACAAAGCTTTACGGCGGTGGGCAGCGACGAGCCGCTGCGCGTCGATGTGCGCGTCATTGCCTCGACCAACAAGGACCTAGAAGAGGAAATCTCGCGGGGGAATTTTCGCGAAGACCTGTTTTACCGCCTCAATGTAATCCCCTTCTCCGTACCGCCGTTGCGCGAGCGCAAGGAAGATGTTCCCTTGCTGGCGGAACATTTTCTGCGTGAGCTATCCAGCCAATATGGGCGGCGCTCCCGGGAGATCACCGATGAAGGTATCGACACGTTGATGCGATACTCCTGGCCGGGAAATGTTCGTGAATTGCGCAACGTGATTGAACGCATCGTGATTATGAATCCGACTACCAGTCGATTCGAACGCCGGCATCTTCCACCCCTGATTTATCGCGATGGCAATCGGCGCAGCCGGGGAGAATTTCTCACTCTGCACCAGGCACGCGCCGCCTACGAGCGGGATTTTATCTTGAAGAAGCTCGATGACAACCACGGCAATATCAGTCGTACGGCCGAAGCGCTTGGTCTTGAACGCAGTCATTTGTATCGCAAAATGAAGACGTTGGGCATTGCGGTCAAGGAGTAGCCAAGCGACGGTTCTTATAAGACATTGGTTGGATCTACGGGATAGGGCAGAAGGTATTCGAGCTGGCGGCGCCAATCCAGTTCCTCGATAAAGGCTCGTGAGTCACGCCAACCGGATCGAACTTTCACAAACAACTCCAAGAAAACCTTCCTGCCCAACATGCGTTCGATTTCTCTCCGCGCTGAAGTTCCAATGCTTTTGAGCATCTGTCCTTCGCGGCCGACCAGAATGCGTTTCTGCCCTTCCCGTTCACAATAGAGGGTTGCGGCAATGCGAGTGAGGTTGGCACCTTCCTCGAATTGTTCCACAACCACGGTAGCTGCGTGTGGCACTTCTTCGCGGATCTGGAGTAGCACTTGCTCACGAATCAGTTCCCCGGCCATAAACCTGAGGGGTTGATCGGTAAGTTGGTCTTGGGGAAAATAGCGCGGTCCTGGGGGCAAGTTGGCGATGAGCTCTTGAATTAAGAGATCGAGCCCATCTCGGGTGCGCGCCGAAATCGGGATTATCTCGCGAAAATCGTAGAGCCGCTGATACTGCTCGATGAGGGGCAGCAGTTCATGCCGCTGCTTTCCGAGAAGGTCAATTTTAGTAAGCAGGAGAAATGCCGAAGCTTTCGAACTCTCAAGCAGATTCAGCAAAGAGCGATCTAGCGGCTCAGATTTCCGGGCTACGTCAACCAGGACCAGCACCAGATCACATCCTGATACTGCCTCGCGAACCTCAGCCATCATGTGGCGGCCGAGAGAACTGTCCGGCCGCTGTATGCCAGGCGTATCAATGAGTATGGCCTGCGCGCCCGCTCCCGAGGCATTCCGGGAGATATGCAGGATGCCGAGAATACGATTTCGCGTAGTCTGCGGCTTGGGGCTGACAATCGCCAGTTTCTCGCCAGCTAGAGCATTCAACAAAGTGGATTTCCCGGCGTTCGGCCGGCCAAGGATGGCCACGAAACCAGAGCGAAAGGCCATGGTTCAGATCAGTTTGATCTGCTGGGGATGGGTGACCGAGACTCGCACCCGTTCTACTCGGCGATCACTGGCTTGTAATACCTCGAGACGCAAGCCATCTTCCTCAACGATTTCGCCTTTCTTCGGAATTCGTCCGGCTAGCTCGTTGATCAGTCCTCCAACCGTGGCCGCGCCGCGTGAGTCGCGACGAACGCCGAGCAACTCTTCCAGACGATCGACATCCATATTACCCGGCACCAAGTAGGTAGTCTCATTTTCTCGCACCACTTGGGCGGTCTCGTGCTCGTCGGTGATCTCACCCACGATTTCCTCGACCAAGTCTTCGATCGTCACTAAACCGGCCACCCCTCCATATTCGTCCACGACGATCGCCAAGCGCATCTTGCTCTTTTGCATCTCGCGGAGCAAGTCACTGGCCAGCTTGGTCTCCGGCACAAAGTAGACCTCTTTCCGCATCAGCGATCCCACGGTTCTAGTATGTGCCTCGGCATCCGGTACTTGCAAAACATCTTTGGCGTACACCAGGCCGACGATATTGTCGAGCGTACCTTCAAACACCGGCACGCGTGAAAAGGCACGCGTGCGCAGGAGCTCGATAAACTGTTCCACATTGGTGGTGGAAGAAACGGCCACAATCTCGGGACGGGGCTTCATGGCCTCACGTGCCGTCTTGTCGCTAAACTCCACCACCGATTGAATCAGCTCGCGGTTACTCTCATCAAGGATGCCTTCCTCTTCTCCCGCTTCGATCAACGCATCCACCGCTTCAGCCTGGGTCTCGGGTTCTTGACCGGAGTGATCGCGGGTGAGAGCGGTGACCGATTGCAGAAAACCGAGAACCAAGGTAAGCGGAAGAATGAGGTAGATCAGAACGCGCAAAACAGGAGCCCAGGGAACCAGCCACTCTCCTTTGGTGCGCGAGAACATCACAAAAGGCGCGAAGCGATCAAAGATGATGATGATCAGCACCAGGCCAAGAACCGCCTCGAGCACTTCATCAAGCGCCCAGCTGCCTTCGCGAAACAAGGTGAACCCGATCAACAAAGCAATGCCAGCTATGAGTAGTTGCTTCAGCAACGCCATAGACAAGGCGGCTCGCGAACGGCTGACGCGCAGCTTCGGCTCAACACGTTGCTCAAAGGAATCGATATTCTCTTGAAATTCGCGGGAAAGGAACTTCCCCACCTCGGCGTAGACTCGATCTACGTAGGAGGCTAACGTCAACAGCCCGGCTAACAGGACAAGCGTAATGGCAATGGCCAGGTCCATTCACGTACTCACGCCCACTGTCCAATCCGCCGATCACGATGAGCAGAACTGCTCTCGATCAGCCCAGTCTCTAGTCCCAATCGGCGACGAAGTTCGCCCTCCCTCGCCGCCATTTCTCCGTCATCCCGCTCGTGATCGTAACCGGCAAGGTGCAAGATTCCGTGCAGAACCAAAATACGGATCTCCTCAGAGACGGCATGACCGCGAGCCCGCGCATTGCGGGACGCGGTATCGAGAGAAATGGCGATATCGCCGGCAACCCCAGGCGTTTCGCTGGGCGGGACAAACGATAGCACGTCGGTCGAGCGATGTTTGCCTCGAAAGCGAAAATTGAGCTGCCGCATGTGCCGGTCTCCGGTTATCAGCACGGTCACCATGCCACCTAAACCCACCGCTCGTAAGCAGCGGCCTGCAAACCGTTCGAGCGTCCGCGCGCTGATTCCTGGAACCGGTTGTTTTAATATGATGGTTGGCCGCATGGCGGTTCTAAAACACAACCAGTAGGGCCCGAGTCCGGCCCCCCGCGTGAATCCGCTACTCCCCCTGCTGCTTGCGCGCTGTTCCCGATTCCTCGTTAGCAGAGGCGCCGTTACCATTTTGGGAAAGCTTGGCATCTAGAAGATCCATCTGCTCTTCTGCAACCCGTACTTTATGTTCGTCATATGCGCGAATAATGCGCTGCACTAAATGGTGGCGGACGACGTCGGCTTGATCAAAATACACGAACGCCAGCCCTTGAACATTTTTGAGCACCTCCGCAGCTTCCAGCAACCCACTGCGACGAGCGTTAGGTAGATCGATCTGGGTGACATCCCCGGTAATGACCGCCTTCGAATTAAACCCAAGTCGGGTCACGAACATCTTCATCTGTTCGGAGGTGGTGTTCTGCGCCTCATCTAGAATGACGAAGGAGTCGTTCAGAGTGCGACCGCGCATAAAGGCGATGGGAGCAATCTCAATGACATTTTTCTCCAGATAGCGGTCCACCTTTTCCGGATCGAGCATGTCATAAAGCGCGTCGTAGAGCGGGCGCAAGTAGGGATCGATTTTCTCCTGCAGAGTGCCGGGCAAAAATCCCAGACGTTCGCCGGCTTCAACCGCCGGCCGGGCAAGAATAATGCGATTGACGCGTTTTGAAACTAAAGCGGCAATCGCCATGGCCACAGCCAAATACGTCTTGCCGGTGCCCGCCGGACCAATGCCAAAAACCATATCGTAGTTTTCGATGGCTTCCAGATAGCGCCGCTGGTTGAGACTCTTTGGCTGAACCGAACGCCGCCCGAATGAGCGCTGCCGTCCTGCCTCTGCCAAGCCCCGCAGTGTAACCTTGGGATCCGCGATCAGCACGCGCAGCATGCTGTTCAGATCGCCATTGTTGAACACATGGCCTGTGCGCTGCAGATGGTCGTAGTCGGAAAAGACTTGCTCGGCTCGAGCTACGTCGCGAGGTGTGCCTTCGAGCTCCACCGCATCGGAGCGAAGGTCGATATTGATGTTCAGACCATCTTCGAGAACATGAAGATTTTCATCCCGTGTGCCAAACAGTGCTTCAATATTCGGAGTAATATCGATGCTTTTTTTCATTCAGCTTCCGAGACACCTCAGGCGCAGCAGCGCCATCGAGAAATCACCTCTTAGATAGCAGAGAGGGGGCCGGAGAACGCTCGTATCTCTCCGGATTGTACTTCGCCACATGAGGTAGGCAGATAATAGTTCTGTTAAAAGCGTACCTTCCGAGAACACCGCAGTCAACCGCGACAAATGGCTGTAAACACTAGGTCTTAGAGACGAATCGCGGTCTGCCTCCGGGCCTGAGGTATCCCATGCATCCCTGGAGCGAGGAAGAACAAATTAGACTCCGCTGCCTAAAAAAGGGGC
>JAFAPG010000006.1 GCA_019247235.1 Acidobacteriota bacterium | reverse complement strand
GGTCCTGCTGTCCGCTGGTAATCACCAGTGGCACGTGATTGTAGAGGGCGTCAATCATGGCCGATAGTCCGTTTCCGGCGCTGGCAATCGAGTGCAGGTTCACAAACGCGGCCGTTCTCTGGCCTAAGGCATACCCCAGCCCGATACCCGCCGCTGAGCGCTCGTGTAAAGCCAGGATGTAGCGAAAATCCTCGGGCATGTCGCGCAAGAAGGGCAGTTCTGTAGACCCGGGGTTCCCGAAGATTGTGGTCATGTGCAGTTGCCGTAATAACTCGTATGTGGCTTCTCGTACCGTTCCCACGGGTGCTCCTTTGTTAAAACCGCGGAAAGTTATATCACGCAGGCTCGGCTGGTCGATCGATCGTTCGTTCGCTCACTGGAGTTGAATTTTGAAGGCCAGGGTGGTATGGTCGCAGCGCTTCTGAACCGCGAAGTGTGGGTTCGCCGGCGGCTGCCTGGCAGGATTGTGAGATTCTCGTAATTTGTGGGGGACCTATGACGGTAATCGATAACAAAATCGGGGTGGATGCAGTGGTTCGGGATTATGCCTTTCCCGACATTCATGTCGGCAGCTCTGAGGAAGAATCGCCTTGGGTACCATTCAAAGGGACCAAAGTATTTATCCGCCACCTCGCCTTTGATGTCAGAACCAACATGTATGCAAACGTGCTTTGGGTCAAAGAGGGCGGATCGCTCGGACGTCACCGACACCGGGGCAGAGTTTTCGGCTACACCATTGAAGGCAGCTGGCGTTATCTCGAGTACGACTGGGTGGCGCGCGTCGGCAGTTATGTGCAGGAGAGCCCCGGGGCCATTCACACGCTGGTCTCTGATGAGGGAATGAAGACCATGTTTTGGCTCAACGGCGCCCTGGAATTTTTTGACGAGCGAGATAATCTTCTTGAAACCCTCGATGTCTTCTGGATGATGGACCACTACTTGACCTATTGTCGAGATCAAGGTCTGAGCATCAACCAAAAACTCTTTGTGTAGACCGAAACGCGAGCATTCTCCGGCTGCTAGTCCGACAGCCTGCGCGTGCCTCGATCAGGTGTGTTGACTCCAGCCCTGCTCGCGCGCCCCTTGACATCTGAGGCAATAGGTCGCCCAGGGAATTGCTTCCAATCGTTTGGCCTCAATATCTCCTCCGCAGGAGGCACACTCGCCGAAGGTCCCTTGGCGCAAGCGGTCGAGAGCTTGAGTGAGTACCCGAATCATCTGCCGCGCACTAGTGGCTTTGTGAATGATTGCCTGGCGCTCATATTCACTCGCTGCTTGGTCGGCGGGATCGGCATGTCGGGCGGAGTCGATCCGGGTTTCGCGCTGCGCGGAATCCAGCGTGCTTTCCAACTCCGCGATGCGGGTTTCAAGAAACTGCTTGAAATATTCGGTCTTCTTCGGTGAGAGCACAGGCGCAACCTAAACTTAGCCGTACACTATACACTGCGGCCTATGCCGAGCATAGTACAGGGAAGTTGCCGAGAATCGAACCGCCATCGCAAGCAAACGGTTATCGGGGATTCACTCCTGTTTCGCTCCGTCATAGTGCGCGGTACACTTTGAGATTGGCCTCTGAAACCAAGCGTAGCCGTGTCCATGCTTACCGATCCGCCTCCTCGCAAACACGAGCGCACCAGCTTCTCTGAGAGTGACCGCATCGGAACTCTCGACCTGCCGGACGACAGACGTTTTCTCGAGGCGGCGGCCTTAGTTGAGGCGGCCATCGAAGGCGAATTGGCCGCTGACATTCGCAAAGCCTGTGATCAGTTTCTCACCGAAACCGCGGCCTTTTATCAGGTACCTGGCTGCGCCGTCCGGGTTCTTGCGGCACGTCCGCTGCGGATTCGGGAGAACTGGGCGACAGAATTATTTGGCGACTACAACCCGGAGACGATGCTGATCCGGTTATGGATGCGCACTGCCGTTCGCAAACAGATGACCTCGTTTGGCACGTTTCTCAGTACGCTTTGTCACGAATTTTGTCACCACCTCGATTTCCAGAGGTTTGGATTCCGCAATTCCTGGCATACGCGTGGTTTCTATGAACGCGCGGCAACTCTCTACCATTGCGCTCGAAATACCTCGCCCAAGCGGATTTTCTGGGTCCCGGTTTCCCCGGGCCGCTGGCGTATTGATTGGCCGCGAACCAATCGTGGACGTTAAAACCTCGCTCGGGCCTCCTCTACCCGCACGAGGAAGTCGGGAAAACAGCGCTATCG
>JAFAPG010000029.1 GCA_019247235.1 Acidobacteriota bacterium | reverse complement strand
CGAGGGCGGCGACGGCGGCGCAGGACTGCCGCAACCAGACGACAAGGCAGTGAGTAACAAGCCCAGGGCTTGGCCGATTGTTTGGAGCTTCATCGGAAAGCAACAACCCTCGTACAAAAGATCGCTGCTTTATGCATGCACAGGTTGCGGCTTGTCCGCTAGGAGTTGGCGAAGCACATACGGCAAAATGCCACCGTTCGAGTAATAGAGAGCCTCTTGCGGAGTATCAATACGCACTCGGGCCTCAAATTCCTTGACCGCCGCTCCCTCAGCCCGCACTTGGACTCGAGCACCGGCGTGAAAGTTTTCGAGCAGCGGACGGATGCCGCTGAAATGAAAAATTTCTTCTCCGGTGAGAGCCAGCGACTCGGCGCTCTCGCCAGGAAGAAATTCAAGCGGGAGAATACCCATTCCTACCAGGTTCGAACGGTGAATGCGTTCGAAGCTTTCTGCAATTACCGCCCGCACGTTAAGCAGCCGGGGGCCTTTCGCGGCCCAATCCCGCGAAGACCCCGAGCCATACTCTTTGCCGGCGATAATTACCAAGGGAACGCCCTCGGCAATGTAGTTTTCTGACGCCTCAAAAATGGTCATCTCCCGGCGGTCGGGCAGATGGCGTGTATAGCCGCCTTCGAGGTTCGGCACCATCTTGTTTCGCAGACGAACGTTGGCGAACGTGCCGCGCACCATGACCTCGTGATTGCCGCGCCTGGAACCATAGGAGTTGAAGTCCGGAGCCTTCACGCCGTGCTCGAGGAGGTATTTTCCCGCGGGACTGTCCTTTTTAATCGAACCCGCAGGAGAGATATGATCGGTGGTCACGCTATCGCCGAGAACGGCCAGCACGCGCGCACCCGTAATCTCGTCAACCTCTCCGGCCTGCAGCAACATATGGTCAAAATAAGGTGCGCGCTGGATGTAGGTTGAGCCTGCATCCCACGCGTAGGTGTCTCCCTCCGGCACGGCCAGGGCACGCCAGCGTTGGTCGCCAATATAAACGTCAGCATAGCTTTTCTGAAACATGCCCGCAGAAATCGAGCGCTCGGCCTCTTCGATCTCGCGCTTCGACGGCCAAATGTCGGCCAGGTAAACCGGACGTCCGTCCCTCGATTTGCCCAGGGGATCTCGCCGCAGGTCGAGATCAATGCGTCCAGCCAAGGCAAAAGCCACCACTAAGGGCGGCGACATGAGATAGTTGGCGCGCACGTCGGGATTGATACGCCCCTCAAAGTTGCGGTTGCCGGAAAGCACCGAGGCCACGACCAAGTTTTTTTGCTCGATTTCTTCCGCGATTGCCTCGGGCAAAGGTCCAGAGTTCCCGATGCAGGTCGTGCATCCATAGCCCACCAGGTGAAACTTTAGTTTCTCCAGATAAGGCATGAGCCCTGCATTTTCTAGGTAGTCGCGGACTACTTTTGATCCGGGCGCAAGCGAGGTTTTCACCCACGAGGGAACTTCTAGTCCATGCTCAACGGCCTTTTTTGCCAATAGCCCCGCCGCCAGCATCACCGATGGGTTCGAGGTGTTGGTGCAGCTGGTGATCGCGGCAATCACCACCTGGCCATGACTCAGCCGCCCGTTTTTGGCGGCCGCTTCTCGGTTGCCCGTGATTGGTTTCATCAACGAGGGCAGGGCCTTTTCAAATGACTGCTTCGCCTGCGAGAGCGGCACGCGGTCTTGGGGACGCTTCGGTCCGGCGAGACTTGGTTCAACGCTTTCTAGATCGAGCGACAAGAGTTCAGAGTACTCAGCCTCGGACGTATTCTGGTCGTGAAATAGCTCTTGTTCCCGGCAGTAGGCCTCAATGAGGGAGATTCGCTCTTCCGAGCGCCCGGTCAGGCGGAGGTAACTCAGGGTTTCGCGATCGACAGGAAAGATTCCGCAGGTTGCGCCATACTCAGGCGCCATGTTGGCAATGGTGGCTCGATCCGCCAGCGGCAATTCCGAAAGACCTTCACCGAAAAATTCAACGAACTTACCGACCACACCTGTCTTGCGCAGCATCTCGGTGACTGTGAGAACCAGGTCAGTTGCCGTTGATCCCTCTTTCAGCTTGCCCGTCAGCCTGAGGCCTACGACTTGTGGCAGCAGCATCGAAACAGGTTGACCAAGCAGTGCTGCTTCGGCTTCGATGCCTCCAACGCCCCAGCCAAGTACTCCGAGTCCGTTCACCATTGTCGTATGCGAGTCGGTGCCTACAAGGGTGTCGGGATAAGCCTGCAACGCGCCATCTACGACCTGCGTAAAGACCACGCGAGCGAGGTACTCCAGATTGATCTGATGAACGATTCCCATATCGGGAGGAACAACTTTGAAGTTGTTGAATGCAGTCTGTCCC